>NZ_MCUF01000014.1:0-66440 GCF_002873615.1 Shewanella sp. 10N.286.51.B7 | reverse complement strand
CGATTTTCTTGCTTACCTCAGCTCAAATTGAACATTCAAAGAAGATCAAAAGCACCTAAAAACCTATGTATTCAATTTATCGTACAGACACAATAAATGAACTTGCGGGCTCAATAGTCTCCGTTGGAAATGTCCGAATGCGTTGAGCCAATTTGCGTGATGGAGGCAGGACGCCGACATAGCCTCAGATTGAGCCAAGGATGGCGAATCTGAGGCGGTAGTAAATTAGCTCTGTAGCATGAGGAAAAACACTTCGCCGGAGCGGCAGAACTCTTTATATATTAATCAGCGAGAAGAGAAATGCTGTTGTTTCCCTTTCGTCTGGTGTGGGCGAAGCGCCACGACTTTGAGCTATTCCAAACATCGCTAGACAATGAAACAAGGTAGCTAACTCTAACTCCATGATAATTATCAATTTAAAGAATAATCATTATTTTTCAGCCACCTTTATCAGGAAAGCTCGTTTAATTTTAAGCTGTAAAAAATAAATTAGTATTTATATCAAGCAGATAAAAATGTAGGATGATATTAATCAATAACTTAAGCCGCCTACTTTATCAGCCGAGCCGTTTAATAAGCTGTTAGGGGCTTTAAGCTCCGCACCAAATCTCACCATATTATTGCGGCTGCTGAACCCGATAAATTGATGAGAATTATGGATAACGACAGAAATAAAGCTTGGAGACAGGCAAAGAAAGAATGTAAAAAACTCAAAGAAGATGGACATATTGAGAAGCAATTTACTCCAGAGAAAAACTGGAAGCTTATGTACATTCGCTCGAAAAAATTAAAACGAGCTAAACAATTAGGGATTGATTACCCTCCAATAACATTGAGACAAAAATTAGATGATGAAATGCCAATTGAGGACAGTAATGTGAAAAAAATCCTCTTTATATGTAGTCGTAATCAATGGCGTAGTCCTACTGGAGAGCAAGTTTGGAAGAACCACCCCGAACTAAACGTTAGATCAGCTGGTACGAGCCCTAAAGCTAAAAGAACAGTAAACGTCAAAGATATTCAATGGGCAGACGTGATTTTTGTTATGGAAGAAAAGCATAAAAACAGGCTTAAAGCTGAATTTACGAGGCTACTAAATTATAAAGAGATTCAAGTATTAGATATTCCTGATGATTATCAATATATGGATAGTGAGTTGGTAGAAATTATGCAACAAACAGTGGGCAGCTACCTAAGTATTAACCCGTTAATTGGGCATTAGCTGCAAAAATATAAATCTAAAGGATTAGTTATGAATTCATTGTCAGAAATTCGTTTTTGGGTATTCTTACTTATTCTGCCCTTTGTCATTATTGGTGCAGTTTATAACATTGGATATTTGGTTGGTTACAACATCATGTCACAAGGGGTCGGTTTGCCATTAAATTATGGCTCAATGGGTCTTATTGCTGCTGGTTTCTGTTCAATTCGACCTTTTATTGAAACCGTTGGCGAACTCAAAATTAAAATTTCTAGCAAATGTTCAGTAAACTAGAAACCAGCTAACAGAATATTAAGCCAGGACTAAAAGAGTTCATTTACTTGCTTACTGTGATACACCTAATTAGCAGACGATATGTGGCAAGGATAGCTATGAATTGGATTAGAATTATACAATATTGCTTTATTCTTGTTATAGCTCAAATAGTATTAAGTACATTACTATCAGTACTTTGGGGAGTAGATTACTATTCACCTAAATCTTTAAATGAACTACTTATTTATCAAAAACTACCATCTGCGCTCTTAAGTATTTTCATTTTAACCATCTATGCTAAACAACAGGTTAACCGAACAATCCTTCACTTAGCGTTATCCTTTTCAGCTTGTTCATTGCTAAGTTTAACGGTTACTTTGTTACTTCTAGGAGAGTTATTTATATCTCCTATGTGGATGATTAATTTCCCCATTGATGTAATCACTGTGTTAGCTTCATTTTATTTAGGTAAGTCTTTTCGACACATCAATAAAGAAGCCGCACAGTAAGAAAATTTATTGGGTAAAACAGTTTCCTACTCTTCTTTCGCCGCTTAATTTGACCAGCTAGTTATTGCTCTGTAGTGTAAGAATTTCCTTTTAATTGAATGGATTCAATAATGAACAAATGGATGATCAATAAACAAATCTTTATGGCTTGTCTCTTACCTGTTTTAGGTTTGCTTGCCGCACTGCTGTTAAACGTTATTGCAGGCCCTGCTTATACAGGTTCAGTTAATCAAAGTGCTTTGCAGTTATATTTTATCGGTTCGGTTATCTGGTCGATTTTGGCCTTTTTCATTGGGGTATTTATATACTCAAAATGTAGTTACATGAATCACATAAAATTTATACTTGGCTTGTTTTCTGTAGGTTTAGGGGCTGCGCTACCTTGGTTAATCGGCATATCATAGTAATTAATCGCCTATAAATCATTAGGGCGGCTTAACTTCTTTTCTATTACTAACTTTCCTTCTTGTCTTCTAAAAGCTGCTTAAACAAGCTTTTCCATGCTTGTTGTAGCTCTTGCCATTGCTGGGCTTTCCATTGATTGATATAGCTTGTATTAGAACCTGTACTAGAATCTGAATTTGGCTCAACACTAGAGTCATCAGTAGTGATTTGATTACCCTCAAATGAACTTAATACCCCAGATTGCGACGATAATTGCGACAAGTACTGATTAATGGCATCTGCAATCGAATCAGCTGAAATAGGCTCTGCAATAGCTGTGATCGCAGATTGATGGCCATAGTCCATCGAATGAAGTGCTGAGTGTTGGTTAATTTGATCGCCTAATCCATCCACTTGGCTTGAAATAATCGGTTTATTCATTGCTAGTGATTCAATGAATATCAGCCCAAATGGCTCCCATCTTGACGGGATAATGACGGCATCACAGGCTTGTAAAAAACTGGGTACATCATCGATTTTACCGACAATTTCAACATTAGTTACCTTTGCTGCTAACGCGTTAAGCTCGTCGAGTTGTTCACCTTCACCGGCTAACAATAATCGACACGGTGACTTCACCTGCTGCATGGCTTTAATTAATAAATCAAAGCCTTTTTGAGGGTGAAATCGGCCATAAGCGGCTAACACCGGAGCCTCATTAGCGTTTAGCTTATCTTGGCTTTTGTTAGGGCTTTTACTGGCGATATCACTAGCGATATCACTGGCGGTAAAACGAGTTAAGTCTCGTCCCTGCCCTAATAAAGCAATTTTTTGCTGAGAAATAAGCTTATGTTCTAGCATCCATTGTTGCTGTGAAGGTGCGATGGCGATGACTTTATCCATCAGCCAATAATTCAACTTCAGCATTAAATAAAAACGCTTGGGAGATCTAATTTGTTCACTGACAAAAGCGGCGCTGTAATGATGCTCTTGCAGCACAAATATGGCATTAGGATGACGCCATTTAAACTGAATAATGTTGAGCAGGTTTCGCCAGTTTGATGCCCCATGAAGGCAGATAATGTCGGCATCGCTATTGATATTCACAGGCGTTGAAAAATCGATATATTGAATATCGAATGCAAAGTCATCTTGCAACGTGGAGCCACACAGGCTTTGCAGCGCAAAATTAACGCCGCCCATGTTAGGGTCATCGACACAATGCAAAATCTTAGGTTTCATCAAATTCCATCATTGATAAGTTAAAACAGAACAAGGCAAGCAGCCAGTCAATTAAACATAACGTTATCTCATTGATTTCGCAAAGGCTTCATTTGATAGTAAAGGTTAATCGTAATACCCGCTTTAACGATAAAAAAAGAGGCTAGCGCAGTGCTAGCCTCTTTTAGTTTATTTTATCTAGGTTAACTTAATACTCAGCGTTTTGAGTTAACCAAAGCAGCTGAAAGCTACTTCTTCTTTTCGTCTTCAAGACCCATGCTATTTAACCAGTAGTCGAAGTTAATCATACTGCCGGGTAAGACCACGCGGTTGTCTTTGTCACTTAAGCCACCCAGTTGTTTAAAGTACTGCTCACCGAGTTGCAGGCGCAGCGCACTTTGACCACCGGGTTTTGAAATCACTACAGCCAACTTTTCAATCGACTCTGCTGTTGCTTTAGCCAGAGTTAAAATCTCTTCAGCTTTACCTTCAGCTTCGTTGACAATACGCTGCATTTCACCTTCTGAGCGGTTAATGGTTTCAGTCATGATACCTTCAGAACGGTTGATTTTACTTTGCTTATCACCTTCACTTCTTGCCAGTAATGCACGGCGCTCACGCTCGGCGTTCACTTGCATTTCCATGGCATTTTTAACGGTTTCTGGTGGAGTAATATTCTTGATTTCATAGCGATGAACTCGAATGCCCCACATAGCGCCCGCTTCATCGAGTACTTCAACCACTTTAGCCGAAATGACGTCACGTTCTTCAAAGGTGCGGTCTAAATCAAGCGTACCAATCACTGAACGTGTGGTGGTTTGTGCTAGCTGAATCGCCGCGTAACGGTAATCAGTAATACCATAGCTCGCTTTAACTGGATCAGTGACTGAAATATAAATCACTCCATCCACTTCAACATTCACTTCATCACTTGAGAAACATTCTTGTGGTGGCACATCAATGGTTTCTTCTTTCAAGTCATGTATATAAGCCACTTTATCGATAAACGGCACCAGTGCGTGAAAGCCTGCATCTAAGGTGCTGTGATACTTACCTAAACGCTCAACAATATAGGCCGATTTAGTCGGTACTAAGCGAATAGATTGAAACAGCTTTAACACGAAAATGAGAAATATCGCGCCCCAAATAATCATCACAACAAAATCGGTATCAATTCCATTTAACATATTAACGTGCTCCTTTTGTTGCTGCCGGTGCTTTAGCTACCGCGTGAGTCACTTGCTCCATGCCCTCAAAGAAGCCTTCAAGCTTGGCCATTTCAGCCGGGACAATCGACACTTGAGATTCAGACAAGATACTGCCGACTTGGCTGATGAACTGCTCTTTAAGCATCATATTCATTGCATCATTACCGCCTTCATTATCAAGGGCGGTACAAATCATATTCATGCCTTCAGATTTAGCTTGAGCAATAATCGTTATCTGCTGACCTGAGCCTACTGCTTCATTAATTCGTTTCTGTTTTTGCCCTTCGGACAAATTAATTGCCTCTTGGCGTTCACCTTGCGAAATATTAATCATCGCGTCTTTTTCAGCATTAGCCAAGGTAATCTCAGCACGTTTACGACGCTCGGCTTCCATTTGCTTTTCAAGCGTATGGATAACGTGAATTGAAGGGGTAATGTTTTTGATCTCGTAACGCAGTACTTTGATCCCCCAAGGATCGGATGCCTTGTCAATCTCACGAACGATAGATTCGTTTAAGCTGTCACGCTCTGAAAAGGTTTGCGACAGGGTCAATTTACCAATCTCTGAACGCATGGTGGTTTGTGCAAGGTTAACGGCAGCGCGGCGGTAATTCTCAATACCATAACTGGCTAACTTACCGTCCATGACTTTTAAATACACTAAGCCATCAACTTCTAGCTGGGTGTTATCTTTTGAAATACAGCTTTGTGGCGGGACATCTAATACTTCTTCACGGGTATCGTGACGGTAAGCAACGCGATCCACAAATGGCACTAAGAAATGAAATCCAGGTTTTAGTACGGTTCTAAATTTTCCTAAACGTTCGATCACATTGACCTCACGCATAGGCACTATCAACATCAGTTTATAAAGAATAAACATGATAAATAAAAATGCGATGGTTAGTTCAAACATACTTCCCCTTCCTTTTGTAAATATGGTTTTTACTTAAATTCGATGAGTGTTAAAGCGCAATAACACTTTAATTCGGTGTTTCGGGTTCTGATTCAACGTAAGGCTCAACAATCAATCCGATATTCTCACGACATATAATACGCACTTTGCTGCCTGATTTGATCTCGGTGCCATCACCTAAAGCAGGCCATTCAGTGCCGGAGAACGTCACGCGTCCTTCATGTTCACCGGGGCCAATATCCGCTTTTACCGTGACAACTTGATTATATAAATCCATTTCTTCATCGGTATTATCTACATGAGCATCACCACCAATCATTTTTTGAGTGATATGACGAAAACTCAGTAACAACACGATTGACGTAATAAACCATAAGGTAAAGCTTTGTGTTGCGCCGTCAACAATCCCTGCAAACAATGCAGCAGCGACGATAACACATGCAGCGCCGAGTAAGATTACGATGCCGCCCGGAACGATAATTTCCGCGACCATTAAGATAAGACCAACAATTAACCAAATGCTGGTTGGATTTGAAAACTCCATATACCCCCCTGTAAAAACGTTATCATAAAATCCTTTAAGCTATAAAACCCTGTTCGGCATCCTCTTTAGTTGGGATAGCGTGAATTGTATAGACTTGATAACTGTTGGAATGCCTAAGGCATAGTAGTAAAAATATTAATGAAAATAGTAGTAACAATGACGACAGATAATCGTTATCGATAATGTCTGCTAAATGCGACATATTATGTCAACAATACAGTAAAACGATGAAATTGCAATCACATTCCCTCGTTGAAGGGTTAGGTTTACATTAAAAATACTTCATCATTCGTAAAAAAAAGGCAACAAAAAAGGTGCCGAAGCACCTTTAATTACAATAAGTTAACTAGGGCCTGTTGAACTTTGCCGGTTAAGTTTTGTTCGAAATAAAAGCGTTTTAATTGAGGCGGATGGATTGATGCCTAGCCATCTAAGCAAGATTCATCCAACAAAGAGTAAAACGCTTTTAGTCGAACCCTTTGGGCAGCGTTTGTTGGCGATTTTTACTGCGTTATCGACTTTTTATGTAGAATAACTACACCACAAAGTCTCTGCCTTGTATAAATGGCCAACAATTCGCTGCAAAAACAACCTTGAAAGATCAACAGGCCCTAATTAGACTTAACAATATTAAGCCAATAACTTACGAGCAGCATCAACCACGATGGTAATTGCGCTGACTTCGGTTTTCTTCATCATCGCTTCATCAGGGATCTCTTGCTGAGTACGATTTACGATAACACCCGCTACACACGCTGCGCGCCAGCCTTGAGAAGCACACATAGTGAATAAGGTTGCTGATTCCATTTCATAGTTAAGCACGCCCATTGACTGCCACTCTTTCATAGAACCTACAAAGCGACTTGTCACGCGACCAGAAACGGTATCATAACGTTCTTGACCTGGGTAGAAAGTATCTGAAGAAGCGGTAATACCAATATGAGGCTCTAAACCATAATCGCAACATGCTGCAACCATAGCAGTCGTACAATTAAAATCAGCTGCAGCTGGGAATTCAAGCGGCGCAAAGTGCAAGCTTGCACCGTCTAAACGCACTGATGCTTGAGTCACAATCACATCACCCACATTGACTTCAGGTTGAATCGCACCCGTTGTGCCCACTCGCAAGAAAGTCGTCACACCTAATTGTGCTAACTCTTCTACTGCAATTGAAGTCGATGGACCACCAATACCCGTTGAGCAAACCACAACAGCTTTGCCATCAATGTAAGCAAGATACGTTGTATATTCACGGTGACTTGCTAAGAAAGTCGCGTTGTCCATTAATTCAGCAATTCGCTTAACTCTTTCTGGATCGCCAGGCACAATTGCCAAAGTTGCGCCATCAAGCATTTGCTTGGTTAAACCTAAGTGAAATACGTCGGCCATGTTGAAAACCCCTTTCATTATTGAATATAAAATCCTAATTGTGTCGACTTTAACCCACTATCCACTCAGTTAAGGTTAACTCGATCACATAAATCTTGATATTTATAAAACGATTGCCGTGACAAATTTACAAGCGCAAACATCGTTAGCTAATTTAGCGCACCATAAACCACCTAAAAAATAATAGCTAATTTTAGTTCATTTAGGGCAATTTTACCCAATCAAGCAATAGTTGATCTTAGTCACGTTACCTAGGCAAAAGAGGGAGTAATTTTAAGTTAACAGTAACGAAAAGGAGTTGTTCTATGTTTCCAGAGTACCGTGATTTAATCAGTAAATTAAAAACATCAAATGCACATTTTTCTAGGATTTTTGATGAGCACAATCAGTTAGATGAAAAAATTAAGCATCATGAAAAGCACTATAATAGTGACACCACACCTGAACTTAAAATCCTTAAGTCGAAGAAGCTACATTTAAAAGAAGAAATTTATACCATGCTTAAAAAACAGTAAGCGGTAATTTCGCTTATTTACTGTAAGCATTTACGAGTTAACCTTGTAAGGCAAGCAACAAAAAAGGACGCATAGGCGTCCTTTAGTTTTAGGCTAGATTAAGTCGCCTTTTTGAATTGAATTACTTCTTAGTGATAGCTTCAACAATAGCGTCACTTGAGTCAAAGTTCTCAATGCTGACTACGGTAAATTTATCTAACACAATAACTGTTGCCATATCTTTTTCCGCAGGCCAAGAAGCTGTCACTTCACCTTCACGATCAAGCCCCATTGAAAAAGGTAAATCTTTCATTTTTGGGATTGCAACAAAACGAGCAATTAGTGAAGGCATGCCGCTGATATCAGCAATATAAGCCAAGTTTTCAGGCTTTTTCTCTGCTGGAATTGCCTCTAAGGCTTCTTGGATGAATTCGCCACCTTTCATACCACGGCTAAATAGTACAACTTGGGTTTGCTCGTTAATCACTAGCGGTTGTTCAAATTGATCTTCTAACGTCACAGGTTCAATTTTATCGTTCACAGCAAACACATTCGCTTGTGCCGTCGTCATAAAAAATAAACTTACTACAAATAAAATTGCTTTCATCTTGTTATTCCTGAAGTAGGGTTTAAAGCCTTAATCATAGAAAAAGTCTTCAAATAGAGGGTGCAATGCACTATACCTTAATGAGATTCCCTACCTATTAACTAGCCTGAAAAACTTGAGGTATCTCACGTATTAACGACATTAAAATTAATGAAATAGGATTAATGAATATTTTGTGAGTCTAATTATGTAAAAACGTTAAAAAACAACCCAAGACAACACTTAATTACAACACTATAATCAGTAATTATCTGTTTATTCATCTAATAAAAAGACCATCATTATGAATGAGACCCCAGCAGGCTTAGATCAAGAATTAGCTCAACTGCAAAATGTTTATGAGTTGCTGACAGAGTTTATTGTCCAATATAGCTTCCAAATCATTGGCGCTATTATCATTTTGCTCATTGGTATCTGGATAGCTAACAAGATGTCTGATGTGGTGACCAATCAATTTGAAAAACATAATATTGATGTCACTTTAGGTAACTTTGTTTCAAACCTTGTCAGAATTACCATCATCGTCATGGTATCGATTATTTGTTTAGGCAAACTCGGGATCAGTGTAACGCCAATGGTCGCCGCTATTGGTGCTGCCTCATTGGGCGCTGGTTTAGCGCTACAAGGCATGCTTGCCAATTACGCTGCAGGCGTGACGATTATTGTCACTAGACCTTTTGTTATTGGTAACACTATCGAGATCCAAGGCGTGTCAGGCGTCGTACAAAAAATTCAATTAGGACTCACGATTCTGACTAACGAAGAAGGCGAGTTAATTCATATTCCTAATAAGCACATTGTTGGTGAAATCTTACATAACTCTCAAGAATACAAATTGGTCGAAACCAAGTTCAACATTGATTATGAAACCGATCCTCAAATTGTGACTACGTTAATTACTGACGCATTATTGTCTCAAGAGAAAGTGAATCAGTCTCGTCCGCCACAGGTTGGTATTAATGACTTTAATAGCATAGGAATGGAAATTGGTGTGCGCTATTGGGTACCAACTAAAAGTTATTATGAAGATAAATATCAAAGTAATTTAGCCATTTTTAGCGCATTAAAAACCGCTAGCATTACCATTCCTTGTCCGGTGAGAGAGATCCATCTACAACATTAATCTACCGTTAGTCGATCACTCCCTTACGCTCACTGAGCGAGTTATGATTATAACTCGCTCAGTGATTTATAGCTTATAGATTAGCGGCTTAATAACTCCCCACCCTTTCAAAAAATGCCAAATAGTTCCCTCTAGCACCTGTAGCTATGTCGTGCTAACTTGACAAAATGTCGCTAAAACTTGACATTTTAATTTTTAAAGCACATATTTAAGTCAAGCTTACTTTACATAAAGACAAGTTAAGTTTAATTTTAAATCAAAATGGATAACAGGGTGTTCTATGAATGATTCAATGGATAATGATTGGAAAAAGTGCAACAGCATCAACACAATACGATTAGCTAAATGGACTGCAGCATGGGTGATAACGCTCGCAATAACGACTTTTGGGCCTATCTTTTTGTGGCCTGAAAATGACATCATCACGGTGGCTACAATTGGAGGAAACTTCTTGGTGGGTATCGGTATGATCTGGGCCAATAAACAACACCTCGCTTCTCTCGATGAGCTACAACAAAAAATTCAGTTAAATGCCATGGGCTTGAGCCTTGGAGTCGGATTAATTGTGGGTATTAGTTACTCAACCCTAGCTACAACAGGGATAATCAACGCTCATGCCGAAATTTCTCATCTTGTCATCGTCATGAGTTTAACCTACATGGTCGGCATTATATTGGGTAATAGGAAAAATCGATGAATAACAGATTAAAAGTGCTACGGGCAGAGCACAATTTAACTCAGGCGCAACTGGCTGACTTATTGAATGTATCCAGACAGACTGTTAATGCGATTGAAAAAGGTAAATTCGATCCGAGTCTGCCTTTAGCCTTTAAAGCAGCAAGATTATTTAAGCTCACAATTGAAGATATCTTCCAAGATGAAGAGGCCGTATCTTGAATAATAAAAGCAGCTAATAGTGCGTTTATTTCGCTTATAAACTCAGGGTCATAAACACACTATTAGCGTCTGCTTTATAATCTGCAAAGGGGCCGCATTCAATAAAACCATGGCGAGCATATAACGTTCTTGCTGGGATAAAAAAATCCATGGAGCCCGTTTCTAAGTTAACTGTTTTAGCCCCGCTAGCTTTAGCCTCATTGAGCATAAAGGTCAATAAAGTAGCTGCAACACCACGGCGGCGAAATGCACTCGATACTCGCATCGATTTTATTTCAACATCTTCTACTGAATATCGATTAATCGCACCACAACCCGCTAGTTGGTTGTTTTCCCAAATAGTCCAAAAGTCGATATGAGGTTGGCGCAGTTTAGATAAATCTAATGCGTGCACACTGTCGGCAGGTGAAGTCGCATACATATCTTGTAAATGCTCAGTCAATAACTTAGCTACGTCATCGCCTGTGAGGTCGTCGAGTCTAATATCCATATTTATCATTCCTTTTATTACTACTCTCTGTCTTTCTCTTTCTAATTTTGCTACTCATTCTCTTTTTACCAAGCTTACTTGGCTATTACAACTATCACTTTAATGACGCTACAATCCTGTATTTAAACGATAAAATAGTTAACCATAATATATTGGCTTAACAGAGACTAATGCTTTGATTGACGCTGTGATTGACTCTTTTGATTAAGCTGCCATATTTACTAACAGTATTATTTAAGGGATTAATCATATGCGCAATAGTCAGTTTTACCCAGCTATTCTAGTGACCAGTATATTGTTCAGCCTTATTGGCTGCGCCTCTGGACCCGCGACACTGCAACAAGGCCCTGATGCTGAAACCACTAAAGATGGTTTAGTTAAAGTCGATAATTCAAAGCTCGCACTTTCATATGCAAGACCCAATGTTAATTGGCAGCAATACAGTAAACTGTATTTTAAACCGACAAAGGTCACCAACGATCACCCAGATGATTATCGCGCGCCGAAAATTGATAGGCAAAGTGACGGTTTAAACGCAACCTACGACCTACCTCAAGAGTCATTAGATAAAATGGCCCTACAATTTTCAAAGACCGTTGCCGATGTGTTTAATAGCGAGCAGCCTTTTGAGCTAGTCACGCAAGCTGGGCCAAATACATTAATCATTGAAACTGCAGTCACCGATATTCGCTTAACTGCTCCGATCGAAAAATCTCGCAGAAGCTTTAACTCATCAGGAAAAACATACACCCAAAGCTCAGGCTCGATGGTGTTATTAGCCGTGCTTAAAGATGCTGAAAGTGGCGAAGTGTTAGCGAAAGCTGCCGATCGTGCGATGGGATTTGATCAATGGCGTCAAAACACTCAAGTATTTAATTGGGGAGATGTCAAAACGGTTTATCGTCGCTGGGCAAACGACTTCAAAAATGCCTTAATTGAAGCCAGCGCTCAAACTGAAAACTAACATTTTACAATCATTAATTTGAATCAAGCGCCTTAGGTAAATAGCTTAAGGCGCTTGTTGCTTATAAGCCTCGCTGCCATTCTTGGCGAAGTGGAATTGTCCCTGTAATGGCATCAGAAACTTGATTCAATAATTGTTGTTTATCCTTGCCAAGTACGCCTTTGAGCACTAAATAATTAGAAGCATGATCGGATCTAAAAATGGTCTTGGTGAGCGCAAGCTCTGATAATAATGTCTGCATCTCATTCAACAGCCCAAGTTGATCAGGTAATTCAAATTTACCATCAAACACGCTATCCATTTTCTCAGTACCTAAGGGTAAGGTAACCACTAAGGTCGAAAGGTAATCAGGCTGGGCAGCATTCATTAATTTCGCTGAAGCTTTAGCATGTTGTTGCGATAATTGTTTACCGCCAAGTCCCATTAAAATCATCACCGACGATTTCATGCCCGCTTGCTTGATTTTTTCAAGCGCCATTAAGGAACTTGCGTAATCCTCACCTTTTTTAATCTTAGTGAGCACTTCGTCATCGCCACTTTCACAGCCTACATAAAGCAATGACAGCCCCATATCACGTAGTTCTGACAACTGTTCGACCGTTTTATTGGTCAAATTTCGTGGTAAGCAATAACTACTGATACGCGTCACGGAAGGTAAGTGAGTATTAATTAATTGGCATATTTCTTTTAATCGCTTAAAAGGCAACGTCATCGCATCACCATCTGCCAAGAACACCCTAGTAATGGGATGACCAGACGCGGCAGCAGCTAATATATCCTGCTCAATCTGCTCAATTTTAGTTGCTCTAAACTTTTTTTGCTCTTGGGTGTACATGTCGCAAAAACTGCAGTGATTCCAGCTACAACCATTGGTTACTTGAAGGATAAGCGACTTCCATTCTGATGGAGGTCGAAACACGGGTTCAATATAATTAATCACACTTTTCCCTTTTTAGTGCTCTGTTTTAAATACGCCCTGTACGAATTACGAGCATAGTGATTGTTTTTTATTCTATTTTTTGATCCAAAACGTTTGAATTGCTCGTATTGGTTGTTTATAGTCGTTTTGTTAACTAAATAATTATTCAGGCTAATTGATTATGAATCAAGTCGCATATGGACTCAGTGAACGTAGAGGCGAAGCCCTCGATCAAGAGCACCATTGGGAACTCATGACAGCAGATCAAAAAATGGCGCTGTATGATCTCAACCGATTTGGTTACCGATTGCTTTTTGTGAGAATGATGCCAGAAGGCCCTCTGGCAGTCATTGCTCAACAAAAAGAGTTGGCGACAATTGATTTTGAAGGCGAACTTAACCTACGCCCAGAGATCAAGTTACGTGATGAGTCTCAATCATAGTCTCAATCATAGTCTCAATCATAGTCTCAATCATAGTCTCAATCATAGTCTCAATAATAGTCACAAAGACTGTCTTAGTCTCAATGACAGCATTAGTCACAATCATTCTCATGGTTAGTTAAGTACTTTATTGCCCGATAAAAAGAGTGCCTTGGCACTCTTTTTTTATGGCTTACTTTCTAATCAAATTGCTACAAGTTAAGCAGCATATCAATGTGCGGGATCCCATCTTCTAAATACATTTCAGAGTTAACAGTAAACCCCTGCTGCTGATAAAAGTCACTGAGATGCTGTTGCGCGCCTATTTGGATACTGGTTTGTGGCCACTGAGTTTTGACCACATCGATTGATCGCTGCATTAATGCATGAGCAATCCCTTTGCCGCGACCTTGTTCAGCAATAATCACTCGACCAATACTGGCTTGGGGATAACTGACTCCTGCCGCTAAAATTCGAGTGTAAGCGATTAATTCACCTTGCTGATTGATGCCTAGTAAATGTAAGGTTTCAGCTAAACGATCTTTATTATCAAGCTCTGGATAAGGACAATTTTGCTCGACAACAAACACATCTACCCGCAGCTTTAATGCCTCGTAAAGCTCATCAAGACTAAGCTGGTTAAAGTGCACAAGTTTCCATTGCATTGAATCTATAAAGGGCATATTGGTCCATTATCATTGGAGTGTATTTTGGCAGTCTAGCATGAAAAAAATACCTGATTAACACGCTTATTTGTGCATTTATTTCAGCCAAAAAAATACCGAGCCAAAGCTCGGTATTTTATCGGTTAAATTAGCTCAATTTAGAACTTGTATTTAACGCCAACTTTTAACTGCCAAGCAGACTTATTGATGTCATAAGTATTTTGGTTAGCTGTTTCGATACCATCTTGACCATAAGGCACTGAGTAAGTGTAAACACCCGTACCAGCGTCGTAGTTATGGTCTACTAAGATTTTACTACCGAAAGATTGGTACTCAACAACACCCCAATCATCATTCATCAAGTTAAGTACGTTTTTCACGTCAAAGTATAAAATACCTTTATGATCTTCTAGGAAGCCAGGCAACTCTTGAGTGAAACGGAAATCTAACTGATGGACCCAAGGTTGGTTATCAGAACCTTTACCTGCGATACCGCCAGCATATTTACCTAAACCGATTTCATCAATTGCAGCTTTAAACTCTTCATATGTTAATCCGCCTGCATACTCAACATTGGCATCATCTGCACCTGTTGGGATGTATGGAAGGTAAGAATCTGAGTATGCAAATGAACCTTGGTCACCGAAACCACGGTCATTATGCGAACCTAGTACCCAAGTCATTGGGCGACCTTCGCGGGCTTCATAGAACATGTTGAAGCTAGAGTTATATCCTGCAACAAATTCAACATCATAGCCTAAGCTTGCAGTGAAACGATGTGGTGTTTCATAGTAACCTGGACCAATAGTTGTTCCGTTACGATCTGCACCCACAGAAGTGTATTGGTAGTTAGACGTTGCTGTTGAAGATGAACCCTGGTTACCTTCGTCAACTTGGTTATATGCATAACCAAGACGCATGTTCAGACCCATATCCCAGTTTTTAGCTAAGCTGAAACTTAACGTTTGGCTCTTACCGTCTTCTTCAGCATTAGTTAACATTAGATCGTAACGTTCAGTGTTTCCACCTGCACCATTATTTGCTAATGGATCCCATGTTTCGTATACAACACGACCTGTTGCATCAGTCGTCAATTCGCGACGAGCTAAATCAACCCAGGCAACATCATTTTCTTTCTGAATATATAAGAACTCACCACCGAAGAACCAATCTTGACCTAGCGCACCGAAGTCCCAAGTACTGTCAAAACCGATACTTGCACGCCAATCAGAAGGAAGCTCAAAGTTAGGGTCTAATGAGTTAGTGTTACCATCGCCGCCCACTAAGCCATCTTGTGCACCACTCGGTACATCACCAAAATCAGGTGTGCCCCAAGCATCATTCCAACCGTCATTGAAACTGAGTAAACTATTACCGTCATTTGAGAAGCTATTAGACATCCAAACTGTTGGGTAACCACCACTGTAACGGCCTACACCACCACGAATAGTTACATCATCAGACAGTACGTAAGTTAAGCCAACACGTGGTAAGAAAATATCTTTACCATCCATTGTGCCATTGTTAGCAAAGCCATAACGGTCAACAAAGTTTTGGTTTAAAGCTGGAGAATCTGACATGCTGATGGTTTCGTAGCGAATACCATAAGTCATTTCTAAATCTGAATTGATTTCCCATGTATCTTCAATAAATAATGCTAATGTTTCCATGTTGAAACTAGCTGCAACATCATTTGCATTACCTGATTCAGCATTTTGATAACGGAAACGGTCAACAACACCATTTTCAAAATCATCAATTGAATCGAAATCCCAAGAACCCATAGTGTCTTGAGCAAACAAGTTAAATACTTCAACATTATTGAACTGGAAACCGAAACCAATATTATGCTCGTCTAAGTAGTAATCACCGACAAAACGTAACTCTAAGTTTTGGTTGTTTAATTCATTTGATTGACGTGAGCGCTCAGTACCGAAATTAACATCGCCAGCGTCAGTACGAACATTGACTTGCCCAATACCGATGTTTTCAACTGGGTTAGAACTACTTGTTGTATCTTTATATGCAACTTTAATTTCTGTTGTGAAAGAATCAGTCCAGTCACTGTATAACGTTGCTGCGTATGACTCTAACTCTTCTTCTTTATCGTACCAGTAGCTTGATAAATTCAGTGATGATTCATCATCTGATACTTTATTAGTTCTGTTACCCACTGTGCTTTGGTAAGTCAAAGATGCACGGTGTTCGTTAGTAATGTTCCAATCTAATTTGGCTAAGATTTTTTCATCTTTTTCTTGAGGAGAGGCATTGTAGCCACCAATGTTACTTAAGCCGTAAACATCATTAGCAATGTTGTTGATGCGATCTAATTCATCAGATGTGACGCGCGAATCATTAGCGAAACCGGCACCAGCTGGTCCCCACTCTGCAGCTTGTGGCGCATCGTAGTTTTCATATGAACCGAAGAAGAACAAGGTATCTTTAATTAGTGGGAAACCGACCGTGCCACCAAAAGTAGTTTCTTCGAAATCTTGCTTAAGCTTCTCGCCTGTTTCTTGATCTTTACCGTCGCCAGCCATGCTGTCATTAGTGGTTTCCCAAAAAACAGTACCCGCTAATTCGTTAGTACCAGATTTAGTTACAGCATTAACCTGTGCTCCTGAGAAACCACCAGTACGAGCCGAGAAAGGAGAAGTGTTTAATGCCACACTTTCTACCGCATCAATTGAGATAGGTGAACGCTGAGTTGGGTAACCGTTAGAGTTAAGACCGAAATCATCGTTTTGAGAAACACCATCAACAACAAAAGTGTTAAAACGAGGGTTAATACCTGCAACACTCATTGAAACGCCATCAGTTCCTACTACAGCCATTGGGTTTTGACGTAATACATCTTTAAGGTCACGGTTAATACCTGGAGAGTTAGCAATATCTTTCGCACCGAACTCACTGTTACCACCTGCGCTACGGAAGTAATTTGCAGTACCGACAACACCAATACGTTCCATGTCAGCTGCAGATTGCAGAGTACGGTTATAACGTAATGTTTCACCAACGTTTAGGTATAAATCTTGTTCTAGATCATCAGCAAATTTTTCAGAATCAACTTTGATGATATACGGACCACCAACACGAAGACCACGTGCTGAGAATAAACCGTCAGCGCCTACTGACACTTCTGTCACTGTCCCTGTTGGTTCATGGATGATAGTAATTGTTGCATCTGTAACAGCATTTCCTTGAGGACCAACAATCTGGCCTCGGATGTTTGATGCAGTATCTGCTGCCATGGCTGGTAGAGAAACACCCATAGCAAAGCACGTCGCTAGTGCTAAGCGACTGATTTTATTGTTTAACATTTTCAGACCCCTGAAATATTTTTATATTTTAATTTGTTTGCTAGTTAATCTAGCTTTTAATATGAAGCTGTAGAGTAAAAACTTCAGGGGGATTTTATAACCAATTTGTTTCAAAATCATGTCATTCTTGAACTATTTTACAACAAAACTTAAACTGCCAACGCCTAACTTGCTTTACACATTTAACCAAAGCCACATGGGCTAAGGTTTCTCGGTAGTTTAGTCACAAAAATTTAATAAAAAAAAGATAATATACAAATCTTCTAAACCATCGATTTGGTCACATTACTAGGGTCAAAGTGGCTAAATCGTTAAAGGAATAATAATAATGAAACCTGCAGTACTTCTATTAAGCGCAACAATTACGTTAGCTAGCGCAATCAGCCAACCCGTTCATGCTTTTGGTCAAATAGGTCATAGAATTATTGGCGAGCTCGCTCAAAATAATCTATCACCAACAGCACAAAGTAATATCAATGCATTAACAAAAGGTGAATCACTGGCACAAATGTCGACTTGGCCAGATGAGATCCGTTCAGATAAAAATTGGTACCACTCTTCACCTTGGCACTATGTGTCTATTGAAGATGATGAAACGTGGGAGACAGTAACAAGAAATCCTAAAGGCGACATTATTGAAAGCCTTGAGCGATATGAAAAAATCTTAATCGATCCAAAAACAACAAAAAAAGATAAATGGGAAGCACTGGCTTTTTATGTTCATTTTGTCGGCGACATTCATCAGCCATTGCATGTTGGCCATAGCCACGACCACGGCGGTAATAAAGTAAAACTGAAATGGTTTGGAGACGATACAAATCTGCACTCTGTGTGGGACAGTAAAATTATTGAGCATCAAAAATTAAGCTACACCGAATACACAGGGTTTATTGAACGTATCTCAGATAAAGACATCAAAAACTGGCAAGGCAAAAGCTATTATGACTGGGCTGATGAATCTAAAGCATTACGTGCAGGAACATACGAGCTAGAAAAGAATCGTGATGATCAACCCGATCTTCGATTCCAGTACATATTCAACCATACCCCAACAGTTGAATTAAGACTGCAACAAGCTGGCATTCGTTTAGCTGAAAAGCTTAACGTCATATTTGGTCAGTAAATTAAAGCGCAAAATCTGCATGATTATCAAAACTTTATGAATCATGAACATAAGCCCACTTGTTTAATGATAGGTGGGTTTAATTTTTAGGAAACAATTCGTTAATCAATACGCCGTATATTCGTCATTTTTTCATCATTTATTTCGCATAAAACTATCTTAAATACGTAGCAATAGAGACTTATTAGTTCTTTATTACATTAATAATCACGAATGAGATCACTAGTGCGAATTACAGTCAACTTTATTAAGCCGTCTCGACAGATGATCGTTATAAAGTAAAAATGAGCAAGGTGAAACTTGAGCAGGAATAACGAGAAGTGAGCCTAACCAGCAGAAAATAAGAGCCTGTAAATAATGTTTCCTTATAAGATATCAAATAAAAAAGCCACTATTGTTACCAATAGTGGCTTCCTGTTATTACAGCGCCAACAAGGTGGAGCTGTAATACACTTTTAACGTCTAGATTAACCTAATGTGATTAACGTTCGAAGTTATGGTAAACATCAATACCAAACGACTTACCAGTGTCATGACACGTTGCACATGACTCAGCAGTTCCTTCAGTAAACCATTGGTCGGTAGTTGGAACATTAAATTCACCACCATTTTGTTCCATATGGTTCAATGCTGAATCTGAATCATGACATGCAAAACAGTTTGCAGTGATTGGGCTAGTCATTACGCCATCAGTACCTTCGTTAAACGCTTTTGAAAGCATATATTGATTAGGTACATCAGCTAGGCTTACGCCATCAGCATGACAAGACACACAGTTATCAGCATTCAAGCTAGCAGCAGAGTTTTCAACATTGTTGCCATCTTCATCAGTTTTAGCACCTGAAAGCGCATTACCGATACCCCAGTGCATGCTATGAACCATAGGTCCGAAGCCTGGAGCTGATAAAGCACCTTTACGATCTTGGCCGTTGTTATGACACGCAACACAATCTAAGCCGCCATCACGGTATCCACCATTTTTATGATAGTTAGTATCGTTGTTGTGACAAGTCGTACAGCTATCTTCAGTTACTGCGTGACGACGTCCCCAATCTTGTACTTTTTCAAAGTTAATTGGGTCAACGACTTCACTGTAACCAGTGAAAGATACACCGAACTCACCATCACTATCTTCCCAGTTAGTATCTGCGATAGTGATACGTGAACTTGCTGACAAGTTAGCATCTTCAAAGCCATCTGTTAGCTCGCCGTAACACACTGAACGAGAACCATCTTCGTTTTCAATGTAACCTTCTGCGCCATGAGAAATCACACGAGCCACAATAGAATCATTATGGTAGTTGTTGATGTAAGCACCGCCATAAGTCACTTCATGGGCTTCATACATTTCACCAATATTTAATTGCACAGGTGTTTCACCTGAGTTATCAAATAATGCGATATCAACACAGTAACCTTGAGTCCATGCTACGTCTTTGTGGTCAATCCACTCATCCATAGTTGGATTAAAGTATGGGTTACTTGTTGTGGTGTAATGGTTAGCACGAATTTCTTCACGCTCAACTAAACCAATAGAAGATGATTCAGCATGGAAAGCACGCGCATCGAATCCGTCAGCAGGTACAATAACGCCTGACTCACCATTACCATGACAGTCACTACAGCCATTGCCAGCAATACTAGTATTAACTACAGGTTCTGCGTGACAGGTATAACAGTTAGTTGGGGTGAAATCTTTTTCAAATTTCTGATGGTTAATATGACCCAATTTCTGCATGCTATTTTTAGCATAACCACCAGTGTCTAAAGAGTTTCCTTCAGCGTCGATATCACGAGGTACGTTGTTATGACACACCATACAGCCGCCAACAAAATCAACTTCCCCTTCTGTATTTAAGGCAACATAATTACTGTGCTTAATATCTGATGTAGCATAATCTACGTGGCACGAGTAACAAGTTTCAGTTGTGCTGGTATGAGTATTTTCAGGCTTGTTGACAATAATGTAAGGTGAAGATGCAATGTTATCCCCGCCACCCACTTGTAAACGAATCAAGCCTTCTGTATCCGCTTGAACAGCTGCCATCGGCGCAACAAATTCGTAGCGACCATCATCTAACATGGTTAACGTTGCACCTTCTGTGGCACTATCACCACCCGCGCTAGCACTGCCACCAACAGAGCCATCACGTGCACGCTGAATTCCATGGTCAGTTTTTGCAGCTAAATATACAGCGGCATTTTCAAGACCATTAATTAACGTGCCATCTTCATCTGTAATTTCAAACTCAAGGGTAACTTGACCTTCTCCTACAAGATGTGAAATATATTCGACATTAGTCACTGTTGAAACTTCTGTCACTGGGGTACTTGGTTCTCCAGGTGCGCCTGGTTCGCCTGGCGCACCATCTTCTCCATCACTTCCGTCACTTCCACAGCCTGCTATCCCCATAGCGGCTGCAATAACGAACGCTAATTTACGTTTGGTTAAATGCTTCATCATCACTCCTAATTATTTTTGTTACTACTTTATAGGTATAAAGTTAATTTAATATAACCTTATGCAGATCAAAGAAGAGTGATGACTGTCACAACCGTCTGTATCATATGTTTTAAAACGAGGTGTTTATGTTAAAAAGTTGAGCCAGATCAATATCACTAGCCACTAATGCAACAACAAAGCCTTAACACCATTGTCTTTACATTACTTTACAATGACTTAAGCAACACCATTGAGAAATAAATAATACTAACAGCTAAAAGATGAAGAAAAGTTTAAAAATCTTATCGTTGAATTATGACGTATATCTTGAGGTTATAAGAGAGCTTTTAGATTTTTCATACCACTTTAAGCCTGAGAGGATTAAAAGTGTAGATCAACTCATACCGTAAACACTAAGATATTGAAAAATAAAAATATACTCAAAAAAACTTGCTCAATTTATAGCCTGGAATGTTTTTTAGCCATAAAAAAACCACTATGGTAAATAGTGGTTTTTATTCAATACTTATATAGATTTAGCAAAAACTAGTTAACAATCTTGCCGTCTATATCATCTCGTGACACTAATGCTTTGCATTAGCTAACGACATTAACGCTCGAAGTTATGGAACTTGTCGATACCGAATGATTTACCAGTATCATGACATGTTGCACAAGATTCAGCAGTAGGTTGTGTGTACCAGTCAGTAACAACCTCAGCATCGATCTCACCACCATTTTGTTCCATATGGCTTAGTGCTGATGCACTATCGTGACAAGCAAAACAATTAGCTGTAATTGGGCTAGCCATCTTAGTTGTATCTGGGTCCCCATTTTCATCTGTATTGAATGCTTTAGCACGCATGTATTGATTTGGAATTGCACTTAAATCAATACCTTCAGCATGACAAGATACACAGTTATCAGCGTTTAAACTGTCTGCTGAATTTGGCACGTTGTTACCATCTTCATCTTGCTTGGCACCAGAAAGCTCGTTACCGATACCCCAGTGCATGCTGTGAACCATAGGGCCAAAGCCAGGTGCTGAGCCTACAGCATTACGATCTTGGCCATTGTTATGACAAGCAACACAATCTAAACCACCTTCAACATAGCTACCATTTTTGTGGTAGTTAGTTTCGTTGTTGTGACAAGTTGTACAGCTATCAGTAGTCACAGCATGACGACGATCGTAATCACTCACTACGTTTAAGTCTGCTAATTCAGCAACAGGAGAGTAGCTAGTGAAAGAAACGCCATCATAAGATGCATCTTCACCATGATTAAATGTAACACGTGAACTCGCCATGATTTGCGGCGTTTGTAGATCTAATGTTGAATGACAGAAAGTTTTAGAACCATCGCTGTTATAAGACTCTTCGTAGCTACGAGACTCACGTCCAACAATAGATTCATTGTGGTAACCATGTAAGTAAGTACTTGCATAAGTTAGCGTACCGTCAGCATATAGTGTTTCAATGCTTAGTTGCTCTTCACCTTTGAATAAACTTAGGTCAGTACAGTAAGCACCAGTGTCATTCTTGTATACAGCAGAAAGTGTAGTTGAATGCTCAGCACGGATCACTTGACGCTCATCGATACCAATTTTTTCTGATTTAACATGGAATTCACGTGCATCAAAATCACTGTTTGCCATAATGAATTGTGCAGAAGCTGAATCCGTTGTGTGACAATCACTACAACCGTTACCCGCGATGCTAGTATTGATTACAGGCTCTGCGTGACAGGTATAACAGTTAGTCGGTGTGAAGTCTTTTTCAAACTTCTGGTGATTGATGTGACCCAATTTCTGCATGGTATTTTTAGCATAACCACCAGTATCTAGAGAGTTCCCTTCAGAATCAACATCACGTGCAACGTTGTTATGACAAACCATACAGCCGCCAACAAAATCAACTTCGCCGTCAGTATTTAATGCAACGTAGCCACTGTGTTTAATATCTGAAGTTGCATAGTCAACGTGACATGAATAACAAGTTTCAGTCGTTGTTGTGTGCGTCATTTCAGGCTTATTCACAATAATATATGGTGAAGAAGCGATGCTATCTCCGCCACCTACTTGTAAGCGAATGAGTCCTTCAGTATCAGCTTGAACAGCAGCCATAGGCGCTACAAACTCATATCGACCATCGTCAAGCATAGTTAGCGTTGCGCCTTCGTCACTTGCAGATGCACTGCCACCAACAGAACCATCGCGTGAACGCTGAATGCCATCTTCAGTTTTTGCTGCCAAATATACTGCAGCATTTTCAAGGCCATTAATTAATAAGCCTTCTTCATCAGTGATTTCAAACTCAAGTGTTACTTGTCCTTCTTCAACCATATGAGAAATAAATTCTACATTGGTCACTTCAGAAGCTTCTACTACTGGTGGAGTCGGTCCTGGACCTGGTTCACCTGGTGCGCCATCTTCGCCGTCTTTACCATCGCTACCACAGCCTGCAATCCCCATTGCTGCTGCAACAACGAAAGCTAATCTGCATTTCGTTAAGTTTTTCATCATCACTCCGAATGTATTTGATACTACTTTGTAGGTATAACCCGTTTTTAATATTAGACTTTTCTGTATTGTTAAATAGTGACTAGAATCACATGCGCCATGACAAGACGTATATTTTATCGCCTTTATGGTAGAACTTTGAACCAGATCTTAATCAACACATTCTTATATAATCAAAGACGAATTTAACAAATGCTTAAGTTGTTGTTTTTAAATGACTTTTAAAACCTTAAAAATGATTAATATTTTAAAAACCTTTATTTTCAAGCCTTTATATTAAAATTTAAGGTTCGCATTACGGTTAAACATACGAAGTATAGACAGGATTAATAATGAGTTAAGCTTATTTTAAGGTTGGAACACTAAAAACCATCAATTAATAGTGTAACCATATGTATCAAATGGTTTTTAATTATATTTGAATGCAATATATAATCTTGTGTCAATCATCCCAAATTCAGAATATAAAAAAGCCACTATGACTAGTGGCTTTTTTTATTCAAACATCAAACCTAAGAGTTAGTCTTGATTTAAGCTAACTCTACCAGCTTATATTAATAACTATTTAACGCTCAAAAACATGGAATTTTTCGATACCAAAAGATTTACCTTCAGCATGACAAGTGGCACAAGATTCTGATGTAGGTTGAGTATGCCAATCAGCAGTTACTGGTACGTTTAGCTCACCACCATTTTGTTCCATGTGGCTTTGTGCTTTCTCATCATTATGACAAGCAAAACAGTTTGCCATAACAGGAGAAGTCATCACACCAGCTTCACCACCATTGAATGCTTTAGACTTAATGTACGCATTTGGCACTTCGTATAAATCGATACCATCAGCATGACAAGCAACACAGTTTTCAGCATTTAGCTTAGTTGCTGAGTTCGGCTCACCAGTCACTGCATCGCTACCTTCACCCCAGTGCATGCTGTGAACCATTGGTCCAAAGCCTGGTGCTGAGCTTTTAGCATTACGATCTTGGCCATTGTTATGACATGCTATACAACCAATACCACCTTCATCAAAAGTGCCACCTTTATGGTAATCACCTTCAGAGTTATGACATGAAGTACAACTGTCAGCAGTAACGCTATGACGACGATCAAACTCATGAATGAACGCACCTTCGGCACTGACGATATCTGAATGAGCAGTCATGCTCACTAAGCCATCAAACGTAATACGTGCTGAAGCAAATAACTCAGAACCCACGAAGCTTTCATCTAAAGTGCCACATAAAGCCATGCTCTCACCAGATGTAGAAACGCTCATAGACGCAGCGCGACCAGTGATTGACGCTTCGTAGTACCCATGTAAGTAGCTAGATACAGAAACAGTACCAGCATCCACTAGTTCACCTAAGTTAAGTTGATTTTCTTCAACATCGTGAAGAGAAATATCGCTACACCACTCTCCTGACTCTTCGCCTTGAACAAAGTAAGGAGCTGATGCTGAAACAACATGCTCTTCCTTCAATTCTTTACGTTCAGTCATTACAGTGTGGAATTGACGCCAGTCATCACCAGTTTGGTTAAAGCTATTAAATGTTGCTTCAACTTCAGTGTTTGCAACACCTGCTGCATCATGACAATCAATACAAGTCTGTTGGTTATAAACAGTCGTGATTGGATCTACGTGACAAGTTGTACAGTTAGATACTTCAAAACCAGTTTCAAAACCTTGGTGATTGATATGACCAATTTTTTGCATATGGGTGTTTGAGCCATTGTCGTCACGAGTAACGTGACCGTGACAAGTCATACAACCAGCAACAAAATCAGTTTCACCTTCTAAATCAACCGCTACACGCGATGGATGTCTGAAACTTGAAGTTGAGTAATCAACGTGACAGGTATAACAAGCTTCTGTTGACGTTGTCATCGCTGCTTCTGGCTTATCAATTAAGATGTAGTCAGATGTTGCGATGTCACCGCCGCCCACTTGAAAGCGAATAATACCTTCAGTGCCAGCAGTTACTGCTGCCATTGGTGCAATAAACTCATAATTGCCATTTTCAAGCTCAGTTAACGAAGCACCTTCGTCACTCGCTTTTGCTGCGCCGCCGACAGGATTTTCATCACTGCTGTTACTACGCTTAATACCATGCTCAGTTAACGCGGCAAGATATAACTCGGCATCTTCTAAGCCAATAATGCGAATATCATCTTCATTGGTAATGCCAAACTCAACCGTTACTTGTCCATCTTCAACCGCATGATGGATAACATCTACATTTGTAATTTCTGATGTTTCTGTTGTTGGTGGGGTTGGTCCTGGACCTGGTTCCCCTGGGTTGCCATCTTTACCATCACTACCACAACCTGCAATCCCCACTGCCGCTGCGATAACAAATGCTAATTTGCATTTCGTTAAATGTTTCATCATCACTCCGTTATTTTTAATACCTAATAGGCACTTGCGCGCATATTAGGTATTCCATTTAGTGAAATGAGTGACGCTGATCACATGAGATCTGAAATTTAACAAATATGATATTGTTTAAATTAAAAACTTGAGCTGTGTCTTGTTTAGGTAAAGCTGATATTAACAAGTATGACCTGAATGCTAACTTGAGGGTTATAAATCAATAAACTAGGTGACAAAATGTATCATTAACTAAAAGATTTAACCCATGGCTTTTAAACACAAAAAAGACCCTTTCGGGCCTTTATTGGTGGGCATATTTTCAGTAATTAAAGTTCAACCTATACAAGCATTAAGAACAGCAATCTCTTCGCATACTCTTTTTAGGTAACTTATCGTAAATCACTTTTGCCATTAATAGTGCCAACACAATACCCGAGCCCATGGTGACATACGAAGGAAGCAGTTCATGCTCGTGACCAATTTGCGGCATCACCACAAAACCAAACTCTGCCACAAGATAGTTAACCAATACACCAAACGCTAATGCGACACCCAGTACGCCGCCTAGATAGCCAAACAAGGCGCGCTTACCTAACTCTTTAGTGACAACGCCTAAAGTCGCGATATTAGTAGCAGGACCTGCCATCATGAACACCAATACCGCACCAGGTGAAACACCAGCCAATAACAAACCAGCCGCAATCGGCGTGGATGCTGTAGCGCAGATGTACATAGGCACAGAAATCAATACCATCACTAACATAGCCAGTATGCCATCCCCCCACTTGGCAAGAAAATCACCAGGCACAAACGTCTGTACTAATGCTGCAAAGAATAACCCCACCAACAACCATAACGTGGTATCTCTGACTAAATCAGTGGCGGCATAAACCAACCCTGATTTCACTCTTGATAATATTGACTCATTTTTAAGCTCTGTCGCCATGTCTTTAGTGGATTCACAGCAGCTTTCAGACGATTCAGCAGCGAGATCCGGCTTACTTGAACAACAACTGGTCTCCTCTGCCATAAGGTTAGCTTTATCCGCTTTGCTTGCACAACAGCTAGCTTTGTCTGACTTAACCTCAGCTTTATCCACTTTACTAGAACAACAGCTGGTTTTTTCAGGCTGTACCGCCTTACTTGAGCAACAGCTTTTAGTCTCAGTTGTACTAGCCATCATAGGCGCTGTATCAGGTGTAAATTTAGGCGCTGCGCTGGCTTTATTTTTACTGCAGCAAGAAGAAGTCACTTCACCTTTATCGCCAAGCTCGCGGGCTAATTTTTCACCCTTATCTAACTTAGTTTCAACGATTTCAGGCTTATCATCTCGTCCGACTAATAGCCCAGCCACAACAGCACTGGTGATAGCAGCAATAGGGCGAATGATGGCCATAAATGGCCCTAATAAAACATAAGACACCGTTACTGAATCGACACCCGTTTCAGGCGTCGACACTAAAAATGATGTCGTTGCAGCTTTTGAAGCACCCGAGCGACGAAGTCCCACTGCCGCCGGAATAACCCCGCATGAACACAGCGGCAAAGGTGCGCCAATAACAGCAGCCTTAACAACAGTTTTTAAACCGTGACCACCCAGCTGTTTTTGCATCCACGCCATCGGCACAAACACTTTTAACAACCCAGCCAACACTAGGCCTAATAACAGCCACGGCGCTGACTCTAAAAATAACTCAATAAAATTACTTAATAACATAATATGTCCTACCCCTGCTTTTCTGCATGAAGGTGATGTTCAACTTTTGGGCTTAACTCTTTATCGGTTGATTCTAGCGCCTCTAAAATAGAGCAGTGCTCAGCACTATCAGGTCCGCCGCAACACGCCTGTGATAATTTATTTAATGAACTGGCAAAAAATTCAAGCTCTGCGATCTTCGCCTGTACTTGTTCTAACTTGGTATCCACTAAGCCTTTCACATCGGCGCAGGCCCAATTAGCTTTGTCCAACTCAATCGATAACAGCTCTGCAATATCATTTAAACTAAAGCCGACCACTTTCGCACGAATAATAAAACGTAATTTTTGCGCATCATCTTGGCTATATAGTCGATACCCTGCCTCTGAACGAGTTGAAGATGTCAATAAACCGTGCTTTTCATAAAATCGCAGCGTATCTGTTTTAACATCAAATAAAGTCGCGAGTTCGCCAATTCGATACATATATTTACCTGCCCAGTGAAAACTTAAATTCAAACCTTTACCAGCTTAATAAGCCAATTATAAACCTTGGAGTTAAATCCAAGGTCAAGGGTTTTATAGAACAAAGTTCACCCCCTTACTTTGTTCTTATTTCAATATTGTGAAATCGCGCATAAATTTCCCGAAATAACACTGATTACGTTAAAATACGCGCGTTTCATTACGGCCCACCTAAAAACAATAAGATGAAGGGCGTAGGAACTTTGGCAAAACAGATTTCACGCAACTGTGTTCGAGTAATTCTGTTTTGCCAAACTTCCTTAAAATAAATAGTGGACACTGTACCTACATGAATACTGTCAGACCTATTCGTCGCGCGCTGTTAAGCGTATCTGATAAAACTGGAATGCTTGAGTTTGCTAAAGCATTACATGAGCAAGGCGTAGAATTACTTTCTACTGGTGGCACCGCTAAATTACTTGCTGATAATAATATTCCAGTGACCGAAGTCTCTGACTACACGGGTCATCCTGAGATCATGGATGGTCGTGTTAAAACTCTGCATCCAAAAGTACACGGTGGCATTCTAGCCCGTCGTGGTATTGATGAAATCGTGATGGAACAAAACGCCATCAAACCAATCGATTTAGTTGCCGTTAACCTATACCCATTTGCTTCTACTGTAGCAAAAGAAGGTTGTACCCTTGCCGATGCTGTTGAAAACATCGATATCGGTGGCCCAACAATGGTGCGTTCTACCGCTAAAAACCATAAAGACACCACGATTGTTGTTAATGCTAGCGACTACGGCCGCGTCATTGCAGAAATGCAAGCAAACGAAGGTAGCACCACACTTGAAACCCGTTTTGATCTAGCGATTGCAGCGTTCGAGCACACTGCAGCTTATGACGGCATGATTGCTAACTACTTTGGCACTATGGTTCCTGCCCACAGTAAAGATGAGTGTCACGAAGATTCAAGCTTCCCACGTACATTCAACACTCAGCTAATCAAAAAACAAGATTTACGCTACGGTGAAAACAGCCATCAAAAAGCGGCTTTCTATGTTGATAGCAACATTGATGAAGCCTCAGTTGCAAGTGCAACACAATTGCAAGGTAAAGCGCTGTCATACAACAACATCGCCGATACTGATTCAGCACTAGAATGTGTTAAAGAATTTGACGGCCCAGCTTGTGTCATCGTAAAACATGCTAACCCTTGTGGTGTCGCATTAGGCAACACCATTCTTGAAGCTTACGACCGCGCATTCAAAACTGACCCAACGTCAGCATTTGGTGGCATCATCGCCTTTAACCAAGAGTTAGATGCTGATACCGCAAAAGCCATTGTTGACCGTCAATTTGTTGAAGTGATTATTGCGCCAACAGTAAGCCAAGCAGCACGTGATATCGTGGCAGCAAAAGCTAACGTACGTTTATTAGAGTGCGGCCAGTGGAATACTAAAACCACGACTCAAGACTTTAAACGTGTTAACGGCGGCTTATTAGTTCAAGACCGCGACCAAGGCATGGTTGATGTGGCTGACGTTAAAGTGGTATCAAAAATACAACCAACAGCCGAGCAGCTAACTGACTTAATGTTCTGCTGGAAAGTGGCTAAATTCGTTAAATCTAACGCGATTGTTTACGCAAAAGATGGCATGACTATCGGTGTCGGCGCTGGCCAAATGAGCCGTGTTTACTCAGCTAAAGTGGCTGGCATTAAAGCGGCTGACGAAGGTTTAGTGGTTGAAGGTTCAGTGATGGCATCGGATGCCTTCTTCCCATTCCGTGACGGTATCGATGCAGCAGCGGCTGCAGGTATTAGCTGTATCATCCAACCGGGTGGCTCAATCCGTGATGAAGAAATCATCGCAGCGGCAGACGAGCACGGCATTGCCATGGTATTTACTGGCATGCGTCACTTCCGTCACTAAATACGATTTAACATCGCTTGTTAATGCTAATAAGCGATGTACTAAGTTCAGCTTTAAGCATATTAGAGCAAGCCATTGTTTCAAGCTCAATGAAGACACGCGGAGTTTATAACTATAAATGAAGCAGAAATTGAGACCATGGAATTTTTAAGCATATTAGAGCAAGCCATTGTTTCAAGTTCAATGAAAACACGCGGAGCTTATAAGCATAAGTGAGCATGTTTGAAGCAGAAATTGAGACTATGGCGCAGCTATAAGAGGATTAAAAGATGCAAGTATTAGTTATTGGCGGCGGCGGACGCGAGCACGCACTGGCTTGGAAAGCAGCACAATCACCACAAGTTGACACTGTATTTGTCGCGCCAGGCAATGCGGGCACGTCTTTAGAGCCAAAACTAGAAAACGTCGACATTAACGTTGAAGCGATTTCAGAGTTAGTTAAGTTTGCTCAAGACAACAAAATTGAATTGACGATTGTTGGTCCAGAAGTGCCATTAGCACTGGGCGTAGTCGATGCTTTTAACGAAGCAAAATTACCGATTTTCGGCCCTACCCAAGGCGCTGCGCAGCTTGAGTCTTCAAAAGCCTTCACCAAAGACTTTTTAGCGCGTCATAACATCCCAACTGCTGACTACTCAAACTTCACTGAAATAGACGCTGCAAAAGCGTACTCAGCAGAGTTAACCTCAAAAACAGGTTTCCCTGTTGTGATTAAAGCTGACGGCTTAGCAGCAGGCAAAGGCGTGATTATCGCTACTGACCAAGCTGAAGCTGATGCGGCAATCGAAGACATGCTAGCTGGCAACAAGTTCGGTGAAGCCGGTTCTCGCGTCGTTATCGAAGAATTTTTAAAAGGTGAAGAAGCTAGCTTTATCGTGATGGTAGACGGCAAAAACATCTTAGCTATGGCCACCAGCCAAGACCATAAAGCCCGTGATAACGGCGATTATGGCCCTAACACTGGCGGCATGGGTGCATACTCACCAGCCCCTGTTGTCACCCAAGCCGTTCACGATTGGACGATTGCAAATGTTATCCGCCCGACGGTTGATGGCATGGCAGCAGAAGGCAATGTATACACAGGCTTCTTATATGCAGGATTAATGATTTCTCCAGATGGCAGCGCAAAAGTACTTGAGTACAACTGCCGCTTTGGCGACCCAGAAACACAACCAATCATGATGCGTCTACAATCAGACTTAGTTGAGCTTTGTCTAGCAGCCACCCGTGGTGAGTTAGATACTGTGACTGCAGAATTTGATTCACGCGCAGCAGTCGGTGTTGTACTTGCAGCAGGCGGTTACCCAGATGCATACCGCAAAGCTGACGTGATTGACGGTTTATCTTTAGGCGACAACAACGCCAAAGTATTCCACGCTGGCACAGCAATGAAAGACGGCCATGTTGTCACATCAGGCGGTCGCGTATTATGTGCTACTGCGTTAGGTAATACAGTTACCGAAGCACAAGCAAGCGCATACAAGTTAGTCGATGCAATCCACTGGGATGACGTCTACTTCCGCACTGATATTGCATACCGTGCAATTGCACGCGAGCAAGGGAAAGACTAATTATTTAGTTTGTACTTGTTGTTGAAGCGATAAAAATAGAATCCCTGTGATGGCAACTAATGCCAAAAATCATAGGGATTTTTTATCAAACATCTTAGCTAAATCTCGAATAATCGATTGCAAAAGGATGCTTACGTTTTAAATACTCAGCGACTTCAAACCACTCAAGATCAACACCAACTTTTTGCCCACTTATTAGCTCTAATTCAGCCATGTAATGTTCAAAATTTGTTTCTGAAGCTTTACTCGAAATAAATTTTTCAATCTCAGATTTTGCAAATTTCACCGAACTCTCTACCAGTGTTCTATTTTGCATATGCATTTCAGATATAGCATGAGCAAAACCTTCGATTGCTTCAGTAAATTCAAATTTCATCCCATTAGATAACTTCTCTTTCGGAACTTTGAATTTGATAAGCTCTTCATAATTAATGAATATATTGAAACCAACTAGAGTTTTATTATCTTGCTGATTATTACTTATTGAAGTTGTGAAAGTGGAGATTGGCAAATTTCTATGTTGCGAATTATTTCTTATTTTACAAGCTATGACATAACCCAAATTGTTATTATACAGTTCTTCTCGTTTATCTATGATTGATTGTTCTATGTCTTGACTACCTGTTAAATCCCTAGAAAAACACCTTTTTTTGTCTTCGTGATAATGAATATCGAGATAAGCTTTACCTAAATTAAGTAAATTAAAAGCTAACCGATTTAAAGAGCTTCTTATCTCATGATTCAATACATAATCTATTGGTTTAGATACACTCCTTAATCGCCAGTAATCTACTTTATTCTTATATTCCCAGAATTCTTCAATAACTTGATCAAATAAAACTTCAAGGTCTAAATACTTCGATAATATTTCTTTATTGCGCTGAAGCATATCAGCTTCTTCAGACGATAATTCAAAAGTAAGATGAGTAAAGCCATTCATATTTTCGATTTTTAATTTATCCATAGTTACTCTTTTTTATCTTATCCAGTCTAGTTAAATTAAATGAGGTTTTATACATGTTAACTTTACCCCATTGATGTACTTGTTACGCTAAACATTATCGTAAAAACATCAACTTAACCAATTGCCTGCCGCAGGCTTATGTGCAGATACAACTGCGAGGCGCTGCAAGTACATCCATGTAAGCTCTGCCAAAACATCCATGTTTTGGAAGCTCGCTGCTGCATCTACACTGGGATTATTACTTCTTCGATTTAACTTCATTTGGGTATTCTAAAAAGCTCGAGCATACAATTTGAAGACACCATATGACTTGAGGCCATCAAGAAAATTGCGTGAGTCTAGCCATGGATGGCTAGCTAGCTTTCGAAGGGAAGGGACGCCCCATCGAAAGCGTTAGTAATTTTCGAAGATGGTCGAAGTAGAATCAAAAAGAAGCTAAAAGCTGGATCCATCCTTGTAGAAATCTTTCGCTTTTCAGAAAATTTCGTAAAGGCGGCAGGGTGATCCAAGAGGGTATTGCTGTTGATACCCTTTTGGTCTGGTGTGGGCGAAGCGCCGCGACCTTGATTTTGCTTTCAGCTATAGTTAACAAAACAAAACGCCCCATCGGAAGCGTTAGTAATTTTTGAAGATGAACAAAGCAGAATCAAAACGAGGCCAAAAGATAAACAATACTCCGTTGGAAATTTTGCTTTTTAAATTTCGCCGGAGCGCTGAGGGATTATCAAGGGGGACAAGCGCTTTCCCCCTTGATTTTGGTGTGGGCGAAGCGCCACGATCTTAATTTAGATGCAGAAGTAGAAGTAGAAGTAGATTTAGATGTAGATTTATAAAATAAAAATCACTTCGGCATTTCTGCCGAAACCCAATTACCAGTATGACTGCTCATTCAGTGCATCCACACAAAAACTATCCCCTTCAATCGGCTCAATCTCGGTGCCAACTAATGATTGTGCTAACCACCCTTCAGGGTAAGTCAGGATAAGAGGTGCTTTGATGCAGTCTTCGCTGATAGGGTTAAAGCCAACCTTAACGTAGTAGTTAGGGTCACCGTAAGTAAACACTAACTCAACACCATTGTCTTTAAGCTGCTTTAAGCCAAAGTTAATTAGCTTTTGGCCAATCCCTTTTGCTTGAAAAGCGGTGCTCACCGCAACAGGAGATAAAATAAACGCATTGGCTTTCTTCGCTAATGCTAAACGGCTAAAGAAGATAGCCCCTACAATCTTGTTTTCTAAGGTTGCAACAAAGCCCAACAAGTCTGTCGCAGGTGTTGTCACAATCAATTCAGAAACTAAGTGACCAATCACCTTGCCTTCAGCCTCGCCCTCAGCATCCCCAAACGATTGAGTAAATAACTCAATAACATCGTCTGTTGTGTTAGTAGTGAAAGCCGATAACTTTATAGTGTCATCTGTCATATTTTGCAATTAAGCCTCTGAAACGGAATTTATTGATGTCATATAACATTATTATCGACGGTTATTTCACTACAAGCCAGTTTGCAAAAATCAAATTGCGACCCTAAAACAAAAAAGCCGAGCATGGGCTCGGCAAAGGGGTGATTCAAATGAAAAATGGGTTAATCACGGTTATCGGTATCTTCGTACTCAGTAATTTTGGCACCAAACTGATAGCCACCATTATTACGGTTGTATTCGCGAAATAAGCTTACTGAGAAATAGGTCGGTGCATCAGTATCAATCACACCTGAAACCACCTGTGCCAATGTTTCTACGTCATGCTCTGCAGAAAAATAGAAATGCTTGGTTTTCTGCAACGATAACTGCTTAGCTTGCTCTTTTGTGATAAGGATTTCACTAAACTGCGTCGCTACAATTCTCGTAAACTCAGTATGGTACGCATCACCTTCTTCTAGCAACAGCATCGATGTTTCAGCCACCACCATTTCACTCATAGCTTGCTCTAATTGAGCTTGTTCAGATGCTTCATTGGCATTTGCCGTCGCTGAAACACCCAATGCGCTAAATGATAGCGACATAAGCACTGCGCCAATTTGTTTTTTATTCATGTAATACCTATATATCGTGGCGGTTTATTGAGGTGCGAAAGCCTCTCAATAAAGGAAAATCTCAATAACCGCAGTCTACCCTTTACAGATCTAAGCAATTAATCGCTTTTGAAGGACTCAACCCTCATATAGCTTGTTTAAGGTCTAAACTTAACCGCTTAATGCCTTCGAACAAGCAGTTCAAATCACATCGACATTTTTCGGTAATATTTTAAATGGGTATTTATGCACGCTAAATAACTATTATGAATAGCTATGCTTAATAAATGTCTGAATTGTTAAAACCAGCTAAATCCAATCCAATTAACGGCTATAACAACGACCCACAAACATCGACTTGAGCTACTGCTTTATGGCAGGATGTCGCACCGTCACAATTTAATAACAATAGTGACAAAGGCTAAAAATAATTTATACCTAGCACGACCTATAATAAAAATAACATTAGTAACCAAGGCTAAAAATAACTTATACCTAGCACGACCTATAATAAAAATAACATTAGGGATAGCTTTATGTCTGACTCTCAAATCAAGCAGCCGAGTTTGCTTGATGCACTCTTACCCGTCTTTGCATTAATCACTATGCTTGGCGCTGCGGTATACCTTTTTTCATCTGACAGCTCTTCAGGTGCTAACCAAATAGCGCTGATCCTTGCTGCGTGTATTGCCATCGTGATTGGTTATAAAAATGGTTACAGCTGGAACCAAATGGAGCGCGGAATAGTCAACAGTATTGGTATCGCCACAGGCGCATTACTGATTCTATTTACTGTAGGATCGCTCATTGGTACTTGGATTCTTTCAGGTACTGTACCGACAATGATTTATTACGGTATGCAAATCCTCAACCCCAAATATTTCTACGCTGCAAGTTGTATCTTGTGCGCAATAGTCGCTATCAGTATCGGCAGTTCATGGACGGTGGCCGGTACAATAGGTATTGCACTGGTGGGCATTGCCTCGGCAATGGGCTTAGATATTAATATCACCGCTGGCGCTATTATTAGTGGTGCTTATTTCGGCGATAAAATGTCGCCATTATCTGATACCACCAACCTTGCGCCCGCTGTTGCAGGTTCTGATATTTTCAGTCATATCAAGCATATGACTTGGACAACCGTGCCAAGCATCATTATTGCGCTCATTGTGTTTACGATTATTGGCTTGTCTGCGGATGTGTCGAGTTTTGATTCTCAATTGGGCACAACGTTAGTTCTGCTTGAGCAAACCTACGACCCCGGCCTGCATTTACTGTTACCCCTGTTAGTCGTGCTGTTTTTAGCAAACAAGAAAATGCCCGCTTTCCCTACCGTCATTTTAGGTACCATTGCTGGGGCAATTTGCGCAGCCCTTTTCCAATTCGACAACATCATAGCGTATGTTAATGAGCCCGATTTATTGCCATTTGTGGCGATCATTAAAGGCATTTGGATTGCCATGTTCGATGGTTACGTGGCAACCACGGGTGATGAGGTACTGGATAACTTACTAAGCCGTGGTGGTATGAGCAGCATGGTCACTACCGTTTGGTTAATTCTCTGTGCCATGGCGTTTGGTGGAGTAATGGAAGTAACAGGCTTACTTTCAAGGTTACTAGAAAGCATTCTTAGCTTAGTCACAGGTACCAGTAGCTTAATCATCACTACATTAGGGGTTTGTATCGGTGCTAACGTGATTACTGCCGACCAGTATATTGCCATTGTACTGCCAGGAAGAATGCTGAAACTTGAATATCAAAAACGTCAACTTGCTGCAGTGAACCTCAGCCGCGCCCTTGAAGACTCGGCCACTGTTACCAGCCCATTAATTCCTTGGAATACTTGTGGCGCATTTATGGCAAGCACTTTAGGTGTAGCGACTATCGCTTACTTGCCCTATGCGATATTTAACTTGGTCTGCCCATTTATCAGTGCATCGTATGCTTACTTCAACATCAAAATTGAGCCGCTAGTTGAGACGGAAAACGCAGCTGAATTAAGTCCAAGTTAACCCGCATATACGATTTGAACCCATGCTTGGTTTTCATAAAAAACCATAGCATGTCTCAAATGGGGGCGTTAACCCGCAGCGCGTCGACGAACAACTTGGCCGAAGCGGATAAGCCAGTATTATCATAAATTGCGCATAAACTGGCTGGTATTTTTTCATAGAGCGAAATAAACTCAATGCCTTCCCACTGATGCGCGGTAAAACTTGATGGCACAACGGCAATCGAGTCACTGATGCCAACATAGGCCATCAAACTCGTGGGCTCAATGAACTCTTTGCCCACCTCAGGGATAAAACCTGCTTGACGGCATTCATTGATGATCAAATCGGCTGATGCGGAGTTTTTACGGCGCATAAAGGTAAATGTTTGTTCGCGTAAATCGGTCAGCGTTAATGTATTTTTTGTCGTTAACGGATGGCCTTCTGCTAACGCAACCACAAAGCGTTCATTGGTTAGCGCCCGTGTTCGTAATGGATGAATATCTAACGCATCTGCAAAGCGTACAATACCAATATCAATGTTCTTATTCAGTAAAGCTTGCTGCTGTTCTCGCGGCGACATCTCAATTAAATCAATATGGTAATCAGGGTAACTGTGATTAAAACCTTTGACCATTTCGCCAAACCCTGCCCAAAAAGAGGAACTGACAATTCCTAACTTAATTTGCTGAGTGTGTTTACGACTAGCATGCTGCACTTTAAGCATAGAATACTCAAATGAACGAAATAAATGTTCACACTCAGCCTGTAACACTTTTCCGGACTCTGTCAGGCTGACATTACGTGAATTGCGTTTCACTAACTCTACCCCTAAATGCGCTTCTAGCTCTTTAATTTGGGTACTCAATGGCGAGTTAGTAATGCTTAATTGTGAGGCTGCTTTGCCAAAATGCCCTGTTTGCGATAAGGCATAAAAATAGCGCAGCATCTTCATCGTCACTTTTTCACTTAACAGTTTTTGCTTGTTAACCATTGATCTCACCAGTTTTATTGACCACTAAAGTGCAAGCCTACAATCATCCTTAAATATAGCATAATCAACCGTTTTTTAACGATGTTTATCGGAAAAGTGCTTTGCTAGTATCGAGTGAGTTTACTAATCCTGAGGTACATTATGAGCATCGATCCCGTTGTTGTAGCAATCAATACAATTCAAGCACGTAAACCTAATTTTGAACCTAAAGCGGCCTTTATTTTAGGCTCTGGCTTAGGTGTTATTGCCGATGAATTACAAGATAAAGTTGTCATTCCATACGAAGATCTAGCAGGGTTTCCTGTTAGTACAGTACAGGGCCACTCTGGTGAGCTGGTGTTGGGCACATTAAATGGTGTAGACGTGGTGTGTATGAAAGGTCGTGGCCACTACTACGAACACCAAACCATGAAAGTGATGACGACACCGGTTAGAGTCTTTAAACGTCTAGGCTGTGAGTTTTTGTTGGTCACCAATGCAGCAGGTTCGCTGCGCCCAGAACGTATCGATGTCGGCTCGTTAGTGGTATTTAATGATCACATCAATACCATGCCTGAGTCACCTATGACCGGGGCAAATGATGAAGCCTATGGTCCACGCTTTTTCAGCCTTGCCAATGCATACGACAAAACCCTACTAAACAAGGCACTCACTGTCGCTAATACCCATGACATTACCCTGAATGAAGGCGTGTTTGTATCTTATACAGGGCCTAACTTTGAAACGCCTGCTGAAATTCGCATGATGCAAATCATCGGTGGTGATGTGGTTGGCATGTCAGTGGTTCCTGAAGTCATTTCTGCTGCACATTGTGGCTTACCTGTACTGGCTATTTGTGCCATTACCAATATGGCTGAAGGTTTAGGTGATGTGGAACTATCACATGAGCAAACGCTGAAATGCGCCAAGTTAGCTGAAGCTAACTTTATCAAACTGATTAACGAGTTCATGGCACACCACTTCAACGCGTAGGAGTTAGTATGTTTGCAGTCGGATTTTTAGGTATAGCTGCACTATTAGCCATTGGCTATTTGTGCTCGACCAATAGAAGCGCTATTTCACTTCGCATCGTTGGCTCGGCGTTCGCATTACAAATGGCCATCGGCGCGTTAGTGCTTTATGTCCCTTGGGGGCGCACGCTACTTGAAGGCATGTCTCGCGGTGTTCATGCAGTGCTTGATAGCGGTAAATCAGGTATTCAATTCTTATTTGGCAACTTAGTTAACTTCTCCGTTGAGGGTATCGGCTTTGTCTTTGCTTTGAACGTGTTACCGTTAGTGGTGTTCTTCTCGGCATTAATTTCGGTGCTGTATTATTTAGGGATCATGCAGTTTGTTATCCGCATTGTCGGTGGCGCGATCGCTAAAGTTATCGGCACCAGCCAAGCAGAATCAATGTCAGCGGTATCAAATGCCTTTGTTGGTCAAAGCGAAGCACCTTTGGTCGTCAAACCGTATATGCCTAAAATGTCCGACTCAGAATTTTTTGCCATTATGTGTGGCGGTATGGCGTCAGTTTCTGGCACCGTTCTCGCAGGCTACGCCATGATGGGCGTTAATATGGAATACTTATTAGCGGCATCATTTATGGCAGTACCTGGCGGTATTTTATTTGCAAAAATTATTGTACCAGAGACCACAACCCCGACTTATACCATTAGCAAATCAATCACTTTTACAGAAAAACCTCCGGTTAATATTCTGGCCGCTGCAGGTGAAGGCGCCATGAGTGGTTTAAAACTGGCGGCGGCTATTGGTGCGATGTTAATTGCCATGATTGGTTTGGTCACGCTGGTGAATACCATCTTAGGCAGTGTGGGGGGAATATTTGGCTTAACACTAACCCTGGAGCTTATTCTAGGTTGGATTTTTGCGCCATTGGCATTTTTACTGGGTGTGCCTGTTGCAGATATTGGTATAGCGGGCTCAATGATCGGAAAAAAACTAATTGTTAATGAGTTTGTCGCCTACTCTGATTTATCACCTTACTTGCAAGACCCTAAACTCGTTGCCGAGGCTGGGTTACAAGTGCTGAATGAAAAATCACAAGTGATCATTAGTTTCGCCTTGTGTGGTTTTGCTAATATTGCCTCGATTGGTATTTTAATTGGTGGACTCGGTACCTTATGTCCTTCACGCAAAGACTTTATTGCCCAATACGGCGTACGCACCTTAATTGCTGCAAGTTGCAGTAACTTATTAAGTGCCGCCATTGCAGGCATCTTTTTCTCATTCTCGCTTTAACCATTTCGATTGATACCAATAACAACGTCAGTGTCTACTGGCGTTGTTGCTAAGGAACACCACATGGCCGCTATTTTAGAAACCACTGTAAAACAATTTGCACAACAGGCATTGACGCTAATTGACTTAACTTCACTTAACGACAATGAAACCGCAGCTGATATTGAAAAACTATGTCAAGACGCAAACACCCGCGTTGGCACAACTGCCGCCATTTGTATTTACCCAAGATTTATACCTTTGGCCAAAAAGTACCTGCAGGCGCAAGGGACACCACAAGTCAAAATTGCAACTGTGACCAACTTTCCTGATGGTAATGATGATATCGCTATTGCTGTAGCTGAAACCCAAGCTGCGGTTGCATACGGCGCTGATGAAGTCGATGTGGTGTTTCCTTATCGCGCCTTAGTCGCTGGCAATGAAACTGTTGGCTATGAGTTAGTGAAGCAATGCAAACAAGCTTGCGGCGATATTACCTTGAAGGTCATTATTGAATCAGGCGAACTTGCTGAGCCTACACTCATTGAGCAAGCATCACGCATCGCGATTGAGGCTGGCGCTGATTTTATTAAAACCTCAACCGGAAAAGTCGCAACCAACGCCACCTTAGCCGCGGCTGAAATAATGTTGACTGTGATTAAACTGATGAATGTTGCTGATCGAGTCGGCTTTAAACCTGCAGGTGGAGTGAGAACCACTGCAGATGCTATTGCATACTTAACCTTGGCGAGCAATTTATTAGGTAAAGAATGGGTAACGGCGCAGCATTTTCGCTTTGGCGCATCAGGACTATTAAATAGTTTATTAAGTAGCCTTGATATCAACCACACGTCAGTATCAAATGCTGCATACTAAAACCCTCTCTTTTTAAAGGTAACATCGCGCAATGAATATATTACTGGCAATGATCCCTGCCTTCTTTTGGGGGACGACTTACGCCGTCACTCAATACACCCTAACGGATTGGCCACCATTATTGCTGGGAGCATTGCGCGCACTGCCTGCAGGACTGATCCTGTTAGCATTAAAACCGTCACTCCCCGCGGCAAAAGATTGGGGGATATTAACCAGCATTGGCTTGTTAAATATCGCCATTTTCTTCAGCTTAATCTTTGTTATGGCGCTAACTCTGCCTGCGGCTATTTCTGGTGTGGGCATGGTGTCAGTGCCCGTTTTTGCAATGCTATTTCACTGGTTATTTAGCCGCACTCGACCTAAAAAAGTCCAAGCAATAAGTGGTGCTATTTTAATCGTATTATCTTGGCTGCTATTTGACCCAAGGGCAATTGCGCTTGACCCAATTGGTTTAACAGCCATGCTCGGCGCCATAATGTGTATTATTGTCGGCAGCACCATTGTTAAGAGTATTGGCAAGCGTATTCATTGGTGGACAGTGCTAACTTGGCAGTTAATTATCGGTGGTGTCATCCTTGCTGTTGCCTCAATCATTCAAATGCAGCTTCAGCCTGAGCAATATCACGCCGTATTTGCAGGCGTATCTTCATTGAACTTTATCGGCTTAATGTGGATTATCATCCTCAACACAGCGCTCGGTTATGGCTTGTATGTGTGGCTATTGCAAAAGATGTCTGTGGTTGACTTCACTTTTGGCGGCATTGCGAATCCTATTGCCGGCATTGTCTCTGGGGTCGTCTTAATGTCTGAAAGCTTTAGTATTTATCAATACAGTTTAATGTTTGGCATGATACTGATGTCATTGATGCCGCAAATTGTGGCGATGATAAAACAGCGTTCACAGTCAAAGCGACACTGATCGTTTTACCTTTAACAAGCTGCTTTCAGTATTCAATATTCAATAATTTCAGCCACCTCATTAGGTGGCTGTTATGTATCAGATTACCCTAAACGATCTTTTAACCAACCATAATGATAATAACCCCACTGCCCTATTCGCCTTGCTTTGGTAAAGGGCATCGCAGGCAGTGGCGCGTTATAAAGCGGTAAATCAGGTAAAGATTCACCAGCAATACTTTGAGCTAGCCTGAAGGCGGCTTGAGCACTAAAAGATACTCCTGCGCCACAATAACCTAGACTATATCCAACACCATTTTTACTGTACACATGGGGCATGTCATCCATTGATGCCGCGATCCAACCTGTCCAGTTATAGGCAATTTTTTTGCGGCTTAAATACGGGAAACATTTATCCATAGCTAGCTTTAAGCGCTGACCATAAATAGGTTCAGCCGCATCTTTGCCCCATACCGCGCCTCTTCCGCCGAATAACAGTCGGTTATCAGGTAGCAGCCTAAAGTAATACTTTAATATTCTGGTATCCATGGTGACTTGGTTAGTATGCAAACCCGCTTGGGCTAGCTCATCATCGGTCAATGGCTCGGTGACAATAATATTACTTAAAATGGGTAAAAACTTGTCATCCACTCGCTGATTAAACTGTTTTGGTGAGTAGGCATTTCCCGCCATTATCACTTTGTTTGCCAACAGTTCACCATGCTCGGTAAGCAGTCGATGTTTACCGTTTTCTTCAATCCAATCGACAACACAAGACTGCTCATTAATGCTAACACCTTGCTTTTGAACCAATGATTTATAACCCAGTAACAATTTCAGCGGATTTACACCAAAGCCATCATTAAGCCTTAATGCCCCATAAGCTTGATGATGATTGAGATATTGAGTTTTAAACTTATCAGCACTAATAAATTGCGCCGTAAAATCACTGTCTTGCGCCATGTTTTGCTGAATAAAATCAGCGGCGGCTTTAAGGCTGTTAAGCGCTTTGGGGTTATGCGCCACTTTAAGATAGCCATGTTCTTGGGGTTCACAGGCTATCTGGTGTTGATTTATCAGCCCTTCTACTCGGCTTACCGCTTGACTGAACTCCTGATAAATACCTTGTGCTGTAGCAAGATCCCACCGCTTTGCCATAGCTAAGTAGCCTAAACGGCCTGAACCTTTAAGCACAAACCCCGCATTTCGTGCACTGGCACCAAACCCTACCTGATTAGCTTCAAGAACACGGCAATCAATATTAAACTCAGTTGCTAAGTAATACGCTGTTAGTAATCCTGTGTACCCACCGCCGATAATCGCCACATCTGTTTGTTGACTACTCTTAAGTGAAGGTAATAGCACTGGCAAACTTTGGGTCGATGCCCAATAACTATCTGCAAAAGGTTGCGATGCTGGCGTGCTGTTGATTAAAGGATCGTAATAACTTGAGGGCATACAAGGTACTCATTTATCGCTGTGCTGAAATACATTAAAAATGATGTTTTGAAGCGAACTTAGCCAAATTCAATCACCATTTCACAAGCGGTGCAGTGACAGTCATCACCACATATCACGCACAAGTAATCGCTGTTGTCATGTCGCTGATTCCAGCGACTCGGGTGCAACTTAATCAGTTCACCTCCAGCATGTGTAAAGTAGCCTACTGCCGAGTTATTGGGGCTTTGCTGCCACAAATGACTCACACCAGCTTTAGCCCCTTGCTGCTTTACTGCTGCAATTGAAGCCTGCAATAGCCGAGAACCAATGCCTTTCCCTCGCTGACCTTCTGCCACAGTATTACATTTGAAGTAACACATATCTTCAACGGAAACTGGCCATTTATCTGGGGTGCACCATTGATCAATGGGCCACTTTCCCGCCGCATAAGTTAATCGAAAACCGACGATAGTTGATTGACTGTCAATCTGTGAAGTTTCATCACTTATCGCGATGAAATGCGCATTAATATGATTTTTTATGCCCATTTGATAAATTTTTTCAAGGGAGGCGAAATTTAAATAGCCTTCACCATGCACGAGATTACCTAACTCTATAACCTGTTGAAAATATTCAGGAGTTAAGTTTCTTATCATTATTATATTGACTCCAATTGTCATCATTATATCGCCAAGACTACACAATAAATTCGGCAAAATAAACGATGTTAATCTTTTGTGATAATTTGGCGATAACACAGTGAGATCCCTTTGCCAGAATCGTTAGCAATTAAACAAAAGGAGCTCTGTTATGAAATCATCAGTCTTAAAGGCGTCAGAAGTACAACCGTCAATTTCAGTATCAACATCATCTGCATCAATGAAAACTAAAGCGACTCTGCTTTCACTTGGCCTAGTGGCTGCTGGTCTATTCAGTGTTTCAGCCACAGCTGCAGAATTAGAAATTAGCGTGGTTAACTTAACCCATGGTAATCACTTCACCCCTATCTTAATTGCAGCTCATGATGCTGATAGCCACTTATTTGAAGTCGGCACCGAAGCAACACCAGCATTGCAAAAAATGGCCGAAGGTGGCGATGTTGGTGATTTAGACGCTGCTGTGATGGGCGCAGGTGGTTTTACCGCAGTTAACCCTGCGATGGGATTACTAGCACCAGGGGCTAATGTCAGCGAAGTGATGCTTGATTCCATGGAAATGACGCACCTTTCAATTGTTGCCATGGTGCTACCAACCAATGATGCCTTTATCGGTTTAGATGGTTGGGAAATCCCTACTGAAGCAGGTAGTTATACAGTTTACTTAAATGCCTATGACGCAGGCACTGAAGCCAATGATGAAATGGTTAATGGCGGCGGTATGGCAGGCGTTCCAGGTATTCCTGCAGCACCTGGTGGTGACGGAGGTATGAATGGTACTGGTGTTATGGATGGTTCTACTAATGCTAATGTTCACACTCATCCAGGTGTGCTTGGTGATACTGATGCAGCCGGTGGCGCAAGTGATTTAGATAGCCGCATTCATCGCTGGTTAAACCCTGTTGCGAAAGTAGTTGTTACTGTCAAATAAGGGGACTCGCGATGAGATATTTAATAAATAGTAAAACTAAACATACCCATAAATATAGCTTAACGGCAGTAGCATTAATTGCGGTGTTAGGACTAAGCGGTTGTTCTGATGATGACGATGAATCACCTACACCAGAACCTGTTACTCCGCCTGAACCGACTGTTGTAATGCAGACTTATACGGTTACCGTGACCAATTTAACGGCTAACCAACCTATGTCACCGATTGCCATTGCCTCGCACAGTAGTGATGTGATGTTGTGGCAAGCAGGTGAAGCTGCCAATGTTGCACTGGAAAAAATTGCTGAAGGCGGCGATGCTGCAGATGTTGCAGCAATTGAAGGCGTAACATCTACGGTCAGTGGCGCAGGAATTTTAATGCCGGGTATGTCAGAAACTATCACTGTGACACTTGATGAAGCAGACATTGCCAATCTCACTGTCGCCACAATGTTAGTCAACACCAATGATGCGTTTACTGGCCTAAATAGTTATGACATTAGTATGTTGGCTGTTGATGAGTCAGTGTCGATGCGCGGTATGGTTTACGATGCAGGCACCGAAGCCAATTCAGAAGCACAAGGCACGATGCCTGGACCTGCTGATGGTGGCGAAGGATATAACTCAGAACGTGATGATGTAGATTTTGTTCATATTCATCCTGGTGTGATCACCATGTACGACGGATTGATGGACAGTGTATTAACGCCTTCACATCGTTTTGATAATCCGGCAATCTCCATTTCGATTAGTCGAACGGAATAGTGAAAACATCCATGATTAAGCTTAAACAAGTTTGTTAACAAATAAAAAACAAACAGGTTGAAATTTAATCTTCCCATCTCAGGTCTGGTTATTAGGGATCTGATTTGGGAAATTTTGGATGAACGATAACACTAAGCATAACGGCCACCAGATAAAGCAGCATATTTTACTGGTTGAAGACGAACAAGATTTAGCCAAGCTGATTATGTTGAATCTTACGGCATTAAACTACGAAGTGTTTCATGCCACGACCTTAAGCCAAGCCATGCAAATCATCGACACTAAATCACTCGATCTGATTTTAATGGATCGTATGCTCCCTGATGGTGATGGCATTATGCTTTGCCAGCAACTCAGAGAAGCTGGAAAATCATTGCCTGTGATGATGTTAACTGCCAAAGATTCAGAAGCCGATATTGTTTTAGGCTTAGAAGCTGGCGCAGACGATTATCTCGTCAAACCCTTTAGCGTATTAGAGCTTCGAGCAAGGGTTAAAGCCATGCTCAGGCGCAGTAAAGTACAACAAGTACAAACTGAGCAATTGGAGTTTAACGGGGTCACCATTAACTCAACAACCCGCGAAGTAGTGTCTAACAATAGTACGTTAGAGCTCACAGCGAGAGAGTTCGATTTATTACTGTTTCTTGCCCAGCATCCCCTGCAAGTGTTTAGCAGAATGCAGTTATTAGAAGCAGTATGGGGTTATAACTATGACGGCTATGAGCACACTGTTAATAGCCATATAAATCGCTTGCGCACTAAGCTTTCTCGAAGCCCTGGCCACCCGGAATTAGTCAAAACAGTATGGGGAGTCGGTTACAAATTTTCACCACCCGAAGCTGGGGCACATTAGCGCTATTGAATTAAACGCACTTCAAATTAACTCAGTACTCTGACTTCATTCACCCTAGTCGAACCAAGGTAGGTCCCGCATCATGAATCGATTATTTAACCGGCTGTTCCTATCTGCGACTGTGGTGGTATTACTGTTATTTGTCGCACTGTGGCAGTGGTTGCAACTGAATCACGAATTTAGTCGTAATCAAATTCAGCAATCATTACATCTGCAACTTGCCGAACATATGGCGCATATCAACCCGTTACTTTCACAAGGTATTACCTCTGATGCCGCGCTAAAGGAAGCATTTCATGACTTTATGCTGTTAGGGCCAAGCTTTGAAATTTATACCCTTGATCCCGAAGGCCGTGTCATCGCTTATGATGCCAAAGAAGAAAAAATCAAAAAAGATCGCGTCAACCTAAGCCAAATTCAGCAGTTTATTGCAGGTGGTGACTTACCGATTTTAGGCACAGATCCACGCTCAACTGAAACCCAGAAAATATTCTCCGTCAGTCCACTAGTGACAGAAAACGGCCTTCATAGTGGATACTTATACGTAATCATTGGCGGCGAGGATTATGACAGTTGGCAGGCGTTAATTAATTCAGAAAACCAGCCTAAACTTTGGGGCGCAACAATCGGTTTTTGGGTGATTTTCGCGTTAATTCTATTTGTGCTGTTATTAGGTTTTTTCACTCGCCCGATTCAAAAGCTTGCCAGTGATTTAACGCGTCTTAAAGACGCTCCCTTAGAAGAAAATTTGGCTTTGCCGAATCGCTATAACGGCAGCTTAGAAATCAAAAAACTCAGTGAGCACATTAATCACTTGCTGCAAGAGTTAAACCAGCAACATCAACAAGTGAAACGACAACAACAGGCCAAACATGACTTTTTACTTCACTTATCCCATGACTTAAAGACACCATTAACGTCGTTGATTGGTTATATTGACACTTGGTTACTGTCACCACCTGAAGAGCGTCAAGCAGAATACATTGAATATGCTGCCAATTCTGGGCAAAACTTACAGCAATTATTATCGCAGTTACTTGAGCTTGCCGCCCTTGAAAATGGCCAAATCAGTGCTCAAATAGCTAAAATTAATTTGCGTGAAGTCTTACTCGATTTAAATCAAACTTTTGCCCCTAGAGCAAAAAAACTAGGGATTACTTTAGATTTTAATGTCACGGATCAACTGCAGGTTTATACCGATCCTCAGCTGATGAGGCGGATTTTAAATAATCTCGTCGACAACGCGCTGCGATACACACCTAAAGGCGGCACGATAACGGTTTACAGTGAAACACATCATGATCAAACGTGGTTAGCGGTTGAGGATACTGGCGCAGGCATGCACAAGCATGAAGTAGAAGCCTTGAAACAGTTATCTATACAGCAGCTTAACTTTGAGCCAAATCAAGCACTGCCACAGCTCGGAGTTGGCTTAGCCATTGTCAGGCAGTTATTAGGCTTATTAAAGTGCAGAATTGATATAAAAAGTACCCCAGGAAAGGGAAGTCACTTTATGATTGAGCTAGCAACCCATTAACCCTTTCGTTGCTACTGCAATATTTTTAGAAAAAACAAAGATTAAAAACAAGAAAGCCACCTTAAATTGGTGGCTTTATTTATTATCTATCGACAGCGTCGCTAAATAATCATTCTGAGAGTATTCCCGTTTATGAGCATCACTCTCAATGAATCAGGCTGTGACTAGCCATTTTCAATTGAAAGGTACAAAGCTTTAATTTTGTGGAAGAAAAGACTCACAAAACCAGCAGCTAAACAGCCCCACATTAGCAATACTGCAGCAACAGTTACGAATTGCCCCATGTAGTAACCAGCATTAGCAACATAGATGTAATGGGTACCAGGTAGCAGTGCAGCAAAAATAGCAAAGAATACTAACGCAACAATAATTTGAACTTTCATATTTATCTCTCTTTTGGCAAAGGCTACTAGATGTGGCTTCCATCCCACCATAAAACAAAGCTAGTCAGCTTATTAATATTATTCTCACAATGAGCATAAAATATCAAATTAGTTCCATGAAGAGTTTTGCAAAGATCACAAAATAGAATATTCCATTCTCACTTTGTGATAAAGCGCACCTAAATAGTTAAAACAATGATTTATATAGTCTAGGCGTGTTGATCTTTCAAGGTTGTTTTGCAGCGAGTTGTTGTTCATTTAGACAAGACAGAGGCTTTGTGGTGTAGTTATTCTACATAAAAAGCCGATAACGCAGTAAAAATGAACAACAAACGCTGCCCGAAGGGTTCGGCTAAAAACGGATTCGGCATTGTTGAGCGACCTTTTTTGCGAATAAAGAGTGCTTAGGTTACTAGGCGGCAACTCACTCGCCGCGCTTAATCCGTTTTTATCTCGAACAAAACTCAACCAGCAAAGTTCAACAAGCCCTAACAGTCCTTTGTTAATTTTCTATTTATTCTTGCCATAAAAAAAGACGAGCCATGCTCGTCTTTTATTTAATACCCAAATTATGCACCATCAATTATTTGCGGCGCTTTATTTATGGTATTTTTATTTATGGTACTTAGGCGATAATTGATTAACTGAGTTAATGAATGCGCCAGCATGCTCTGGATTAACATGTTGATGAATACCATGACCCAAGTTAAATACATGGCCAGTACCTTCACCGTAAGATGACAAGATTTGGTCAACTTCTTGATGAATACGCTCAGGAGATGCGTAAAGTACAGATGGGTCCATGTTGCCTTGAAGTGCAACTTTATGCCCAACACGACGACGTGCATCACCGATGTCAACAGTCCAGTCTAAACCTAGAGCATCACAACCTGTTTCAGCCATAGATTCTAACCACAGTCCGCCACCTTTAGTGAACAAGGTAACAGGAACTTGGCGACCGTCAGCATGGCGAGTTAGGCCATCAACGATTTTTTGCATGTAACGTAATGAGAACTCACGGTAAGCGTGGTGAGATAACGCACCGCCCCATGAATCAAAGATCATTAACGATTGCGCGCCATTAGCTACTTGTGCGTTTAGGTATAAGATAACTGAGTCAGCTAACTTGTCTAAAAGCATGTGTAATGTTGCTGGCTCTTCGTAAGCCATTTTCTTGATCTTTTCGAAAGTCTTGCTTGAACCACCTTCGACCATGTAAGTCGCTAGTGTCCAAGGTGAACCAGAGAAACCGATTAAAGGTACTTCACCTTTTAGTTCACGACGGATGGTGCTAACAGCACGCATTACGTAACCTAATTCATCTTCTGGATCTGGAATGCAAAGCTTTTTGATTGAATCGATGGTGTCAGTAGGACGTTCGAAACGTGGGCCTTCGCCTGTTTCAAAGTAAAGACCTAAGCCCATTGCATCTGGAACGGTAAGAATATCTGAGAATAGAATTGCAGCATCTAAGTCGTAACGACGAAGTGGTTGTAACGTCACTTCACATGCTAAATCTTGGTTCTTACAAAGAGACATAAAGTCACCCGCTTCTGCGCGAGTCGCTTTATATTCAGGTAGATAACGTCCAGCTTGACGCATCATCCACACAGGTGTTTTGTCAACAGGCTGTTTTAATAAGGCGCGTAAATAACGATCATTCTTTAATTCTGCCATTGGGCTTAATTCCTAAACATATAGTGATATCCGCTGGCGCGTAGTTTAGCACTTATGCGATTAATGTAACCAGCGATGCTAAATTAATGTGAACTAACACCCTAACTAGTATCGAAATTGCTAATGTAATCGTTAGCATGCTCACAATAATACCCATATTTAGGTATCAGGTAGCCTAATTGGATAAAAAAGTTGCACCTCTTGTTCGCCTTTGGTATAAAAAGTCTGCGCTAGCAAGAACAATCAAGAAGCACGATAAATCGAGCCCTTAAAAAAATCTATTTGCCCAGTGGTAGCTTGCTATCACTGGGCATTTTTCTTTTTATGCTATTTCCCCGTGATACAAATCACTATCAAATAAGACCTTATCTGGTCGATCCATTAGATCTTTTACAGAAAACAGTTGATCAATAGTCACTTTCTCTCATACATTAAGTGATATGGATTAGTTGCAACACTGGAATTCGTTATGCTGACAAAACTAGAAAAAGCCGAACAAAAATGGGGCGGCTCTAACAAGCTTGTCGATCAATGGCTACATCATCGCAGAACGTTGCTGATCCAATATTTCAAAATTGCCGGCCTTGCACCATATACCATGCCCGCTAAAAGCCTGCCTAAAGCTGATGCTGTTAAGCAATTCTGTGCACAATTGGTGGATTATGTCTCAGAAGGCCACTTCGAAGTCTATGATCAGGTGGTAACTGAATGCGAGAAATTTGGCGAAAGCAGTAAAGAAAGAGCGCAAACATTATTACCACAAATCAGTGAAACCACTGATGCAGCCCTCGACTTTAATGATAAATACACTGAAGCCGATAATGATGATGTATTAATGGACCTAGATGCAGACCTCTCTAAATTAGCTCAAGCAATGGAAACCCGCTTTGCCTTCGAAGATGAACTACTTGAGCAACTTCACGAGCACCATTCAAAAGCAAGTTAACTCGCTTAACACTTATCCATTTAAGCCTTATTCACACATTAAAAAGCTCTCTTTGATTTTCATCAAAAGAGAGCTTCTCTAGCACGTATAACGATCCACTTACCTAGCTTATTTACGCCAATTATCTGGTAACTCTACCTGTGACCAAAGATCATTACACAACACTTGATGCTGATGCCAATCACCTTGCTTAAGCCACTTAACCAGTGCATCACCCACTTGTGGATATTTAATCGGCTTAGGTGAAGCTGACTTAAGCCAGCGATTTAAAATACCTGCATCTAATTTATCCATGCTTTGCGCTGCAGCTAATAACTCTAATGCTGCCACATTAGAGGACTGCTCAAACTGACCTTGCAATGGCTTAACCAGCAACTTCTTGCCAAGGGTCATCGCTTCACTCGCCAATTCAAAGCCTGCATTACCAATCACCCCACCACACTGAGACATATGCTGCTTAAATCCTTCACGATTAAAACCAAACCAATTTATGTGTTCGGGTAATCCCTGTAACGGTTTATCTGCGTGATAAACAAAAAATTGATACTCTGAGAATGGGCTTAAGAATTTGGCAATAGTGTCGGCATTTTCAAACGGAAGATACACCAATATTTGATGACTATGATCGCCAGAGTTAGGTTCTACTTCAACAAATGGCGGTAATATTGGAAACCCAAAATGGTGCCAATGACAACCAAGCTTAATATCTGTTGGCGCAAAGTTATTTAATAGTACCCGATCAAACCAGCTCATTCCCTGCTTTGGCACAGGATACTGCAGCGCAGCTTGATGACTAATACTGATGGAGGTAACCCCCTGTTTTTTAGCCGCCCATGCCGTAACAGGCTCAAAATCATTCAAGACTAAATCGTAATCAGACAAATCCATTTGCTGAACTTCAGATAAAATAGATGACGATAAATTACGTTTTACCGTTTTGGTCAAATTAACTCGACCTGACTCAGTAATAAACGACATCCCCTCTCTTACTTGATAGTCACCAAAGCACTCCATATCAAAATATTGATCTTTATTACGACCGCTAAATAAAAAGTCGACTTCGACATCTGTTTTACTCAATGATTTCGCCATGACACGCGCACGACTAATATGGCCATTTCCAGTCCCTTGAACACCATATAATATTTTCATAAAGTTCCTTGTGCTAACTCAAGCAATATTGCATCACACTTAGGGTGACGGTGAGTTGTTAATTAGACATCTTGTTATTTAAAGCAATATAAATACGCTAACGGATTAAATAAATTGTTCAGCCAAGGTGACTGCGCCGATACCCAGTCCCATACCAGCCAAAATATCTAACGGGTAATGCACACCTAATGCGATTCGAGATAAACCAATAAAACCAGCCCAAGCAAACGCGATTGGTGCCAATAAAGGAAACGTTGTCATGACAACCGACGCCATAATAAAAGCTGCTGCAGTATGTCCTGACGGTAAACTGAATTTATCTGAAGGTTGAAAGTCAGACTCGAAACCTGCAAATGCAGCGCAAGGACGAGTGCGACGAATAGAATTTTTTAATAACAAATAAAGTGGCAGTTCAATCACGTAACTTACAAGCATCAAATTAAAAAAATGACTGCCTTGAGGATGAAGAAACAATAAGCCTACCGCCATGTACACGTAGCAATGACCATCACCTGTTGCTGACACTTTTGTAGCAAAATCAGTGATTTTATGATCACGACAGAAAGTCAAAATATGACAAAACAACTGCTTGTCTAAGTTGGCGATGCTTAACGTCACGTCCTTTGCCATAATTGTGCCCTTATTGATTAATTGTTATTCAACCATTGTAAGGACTGTAAATATTTCGAATGACGGAGACATGACAATCTATCGAAAGTTTTATGACAAAGTGTTAATTAGACTGTCTCGAGAAAGAATTAATTGAGAGTACTTAGGGAGGATTTATCCAACGAGACTTAAGTTAAGGTGATTAAGTTAAGGTGATTAAAGTTACTTAAGGCAATAAAAGTAAGGTGCCTTGGGAAGACACCTCATTCGACAAAAAATTTAAGCTGATGCTTCTGCAAGATTGTCGGATTTACTGGTGCGATAGATTTTGATCAAATGAAAAATATTGATCCCAGCCACGAACGCGTTCATACCAGCCACTGGCCATGCTTCAATTTGTACACCGTAAATAACGAATAATGTACAACCAACAAAATTTAACCAGCGAAGCCAAATAATGTCTTTCATCATTAACGAAATCGCCACCATAACAGATGCGCCATAACCAATGATTTCAACAACGTCTAACCCTTCCATAAGAACCTCTAAGTAAGGCTCTCTGCCATCCATAAGCGTTACGGGGGGTCCGTGCCCCTAAAGCAAATAAAACAAACTGCATTTAATTAAGTGCTGATATTAACAAAAATTCATACAAGGTTGTAATAAAAATCCGTAATATGATGACTAAGATCAATATTTGTTTCACCCCAAGGCCATTATGTAAGTTACTTTCTTACAGACTAAGCTAAACTGGATCATTATGGCTGCTTATAACATCAGGTTATAAATCAACTTGTTGCTTTATCGCATTCTGGTGATGAATATCGCTGTTAATTTCAAAAAAAGCTCATATAATTCATTTAAGATTGCTTAACTACTGGCGAATTTATTCAAATCGCTAACCCCAAGGAGTGTCACTATGGAATACAACACCTCAGAACTGTGTGATATGTATTTAGATGTTGTTGATGTCGTCGAACCTATGTTCAGTAACTATGGCGGTACTAGCTCTTTTGGTGGTTCTATTAGCACCATTAAGTGCTTTGAAGATAACGGCCTGATTGCTGATGCTCTTCAGGCTGATGGCGAAGGCAAAGTATTATTAGTTGATGGTGGTGGCTCTATGCGCCGCGCATTAGTCGATGCTTCTATCGCAGAAATTGCAGTTGCTAATAAGTGGGAAGGCATTATTGTTTATGGCTCAGTAAGAGACGTAGACACATTAGAAGAAATGGACATTGGTATTCAAGCACTTGCTTCAATTCCAATTGGCGCTGACAGTAATGGTGTTGGTGAAGTCGAAATTCCAGTCAATTTTGGCGGTGTGACCTTCCTACCTTTCGATCATATTTATGCTGATAACACTGGGGTGATTTTATCGCCTGAAGCTTTAGATATTGAATAATCGATTCAATATTGCATAAACAAACTAAAGCCAGCTATGCTGGCTTTTTTATTGTCTGTAAAATAAACGCTAATGAATAAATTAGATATCACTGCTCACATAACAATAATAACGAGATAAGTAGGCCCTATGCTGCAAATGATGACTCAAGCCTGGTTAGATACATATCTATCAACGCGCGATGGCGAAACCAAGTTAGGCCAGCAGGTGCTATTGCTCAGTCAGGTGAATACTCAACCTAGCGAGCTAAAACATGCCCTTGTACAAGCAAAAAATCAAGGCGTACAGTTTGTGATCTTGGGTATTAGTGAAGATGCAGGCCCCAGAGCAAACTTAGGCCGTGGCGGTTCAACCACCGCATTTAATGCCGCGATGAGCCAGCTACTGAATTTACAATCAAACCGCTACCTCAACGGCAGTGAATGTCTTATTCTAGGTAATATTGAACCTAAGCAACTCGATACTCACGCCAGTACAGAACAACTAAGACAGGCTACAGCTGAACTTGACCATCAAGTCATTGAAGTAATCAGTCACATTCTCGCAGCAGAGCTTGAGCCTATTGTGATTGGTGGCGGCCACAATAATGCTTATGGATTATTAATGGCGCTGAAGTCTCATTTCAATCAAGCCGCCGCAGCCGTAAACCTAGACCCCCATAGTGATTTCAGACCTCGAGAAGGACGACATAGTGGCAATGGCTTTAGTTACGCCGCAGCCAATGGCGCCTTAGCTTATTACCACGTTCTAGGACTACATGAGCTTAAAAACAGCGAAACCACTCTAGAGCAGCTAAGTTTATTTGGCGGCGAGTGGCATAGCTTTCAGCAAATATGGGTCAGGCGAGAAGTGAGTTTGGAAGAGGCTCTAAAGGCAATTGCCAACAATTTAAATCAAACCCAGCTTCCTGTTGCGCTCGAACTGGATGTCGATGCTATTGCAAAAATGCCCAGCAGTGCATCAACGTTTGCTGGCGTGCCATTGTTAGATGCATGTCATTACATCCACTATATAGCCAAACACTGTCAAACGGCATATCTGCACATTGCAGAAGCCGCGCCCCAATGTCATGAGGCTGGTGAAATCGCAGGCAATAGAGATGTTGGTCAAAGTGTTAGCGAATTAATATATGCCTATATTCAAGCGAAGAAACCTGTCCAATATTAGGCGTGTTGGTCTTAGCTAGTTGAACGTTGCTCAAGATAAAAACGGATTAAGCGGCGGCAAGAGAATTGCCGCCTGTAATCTAAGCACTCTTTATTCGCAAAAAATTCGCTCAATAATGCAGAATCCGTTTTTAGCCGAATCTTTCAGGCAACGTTTGTTGTCCACTTTTTACAACGTTATCGGCTTTTTATATAAAATAACTGCATAACAGAGCATCAGCCTTGTCTAAATCAACAATAATTCGCTGCAAAAATAACCTTGAAAGATCAACACGCCTTAAACTCAATAACTAACAGTCATCTCAACAGGCTTGGCTATAGTTGAACCCTGTTATTAGATTAAACGTATCAATTACTGCTCATGTGTTATTTCACCATTTACAGGCTATTCAATATCGAACAGATTTATGGTCTAATGCAGGGCAATTTTAGTAGAACTGTTTTTACAGCGCTATTTACACAAAAGCATATATCGATTCTGTATCGCTGAATTCCACGCTGTTTCTAGTAAACTGGATCACACTCTCGCTGATTAAAGTTTCTGCAAAGCAAGCAATGGCATACACTCGCTGTTAATTACCGCATATTATAGGAATACACAGATGTCTGAGGGCGACCCAAAGAACACTCATTTTGGTTATAAGACCGTTGATTCAGAAAAGAAAGCTGACTTAGTCGCTGACGTATTTCACTCGGTTGCAGCTAAATACGACATTATGAATGATGTCATGTCATTTGGTGTTCATCGTTTCTGGAAACGCCACACTATTGCAACTGCGGGCGCACGTCCTGGCATGAAAGTGTTGGATCTGGCCGGTGGTACTGGTGACTTAACCGCTAAATTCTCACATTTAGTCGGCGACCGTGGCCAAGTTATTTTAGCGGACATTAACGACTCAATGTTAAAAGTTGGTCGGACTAAATTACGCGACAAAGGCATTGTGGGTAACGTAGATTATGTTCAAGCCAATGCTGAAGCCTTACCGTTCCCTGATAATTATTTTGACATTATCACTATCGCATTTGGCCTACGTAACGTAACAGATAAAGATGCAGCATTACGCTCAATGCGCCGCGTGTTAAAACCAGGCGGAAAGTTATTGGTGCTTGAGTTCTCAAAGCCACAACATGAAGTAATGCGCAAAGTTTACGATATGTATAGCTTTAAAGTATTGCCTAAAATGGGCGCACTAATCACTCAAGATGCTGACAGCTATGAGTACTTAGCTGAATCAATTCGTATGCACCCAGATCAAGAAACATTAAAGCAAATGATGATTGATGCAGGTCTTGAGCAAGTTGATTACACCAACATGACTGATGGTGTTGTTGCATTGCACCGTGGTTATAAGTTCTGATGCAGCCCAACCATTTTTCATTACTGACTTGCGCTGCTCTAGAAACTGCCATTGCGCAGTTACAAGCGCAAGATCAGGGTGAATATGCACGCCTTAAAAATTTACACGGCAAAGTATTCTGCATTCAATTAAGTCAGCTTGAATGGCCTTTATACTTAGTCTTTGCTAAGCAAATTCAAGTACTCAGTATTTATGATGCTGATGTTGATGTCAGCGTGACAGCTGATGCCACCACACTTTACCAAATATCTGAAGGCGAAAGCCTAACAGAGCTGATTAAGCAAGATAAGCTGAAGCTTGATGGCGACGTTAACTTATTACAAAGCTTTAGCCATTATCTGCGTCATATTGAATTAGATTTTGCAGAGCCCTTGTCACGTTATATTGGGGATGCCCCAACGCATATGTTGGTTTCTGGCGCTAAACAACTTGCCAGTTCAGCAAAGCAGGTTTTTGAAAAGTCTCGTTCTCACGTTGGCCAATTAACCACCGAAGAATATCGTCTTGCCCCCCATCAAATAGAATTCATTCATTTTCGTGATAATCTTGAAGAACTCGCTGATAGCACATCGGCACTGGTTACCCGAATAGATAAATTAAGAGAAAAAATTACCCCATGACAATTGCAAGTATCAGGCGCGGTTATCAAGTCATCAAAACTGTATTACATTACGGCTTAGACGAACTTTTACCCAGTAATAAAACACCCTGGTACTTCTCTCTTCTGCGACACAGCTTTTTCTGGCTCCGTAACCAACACAAAGATAAGCCATCAGCTCAGCGGCTAAAATTGGCAATGCAAGAGTTAGGGCCGGTTTATATCAAGCTCGGACAAATGCTATCTACACGTCGTGACTTACTCAATGATGAGTGGGCAGAAGAGCTAGCCATGCTTCAAGACAGAGTACCTCCATTCGATTCAGCTTTAGCCCGCGAAGCCATTGAAGCCGAACTAAAAGCGCCGATTGAAAGCTTATTTGATAATTTTGATGAAACGCCATTGGCTTCAGCGTCGATCTCGCAAGTGCATACCGCAAACCTCAAAGAAAATGGCGCTGAAGTGGTATTAAAAGTGCTTCGCCCAAATGTTGAAGCGCAAGTACAGGCTGATTTACAGCTTATGTGCCAAGCGGCGAGCTTTTTAGAAAGGTTACTAGGCGAAGGCAACCGCTTACGCCCTGCAGAAGTAATTGAAGATTATCGCACCACAATTCTGGGGGAACTCAATTTAAACCTTGAAGCCCTTAACGCGATTAAACTTCGCAATAACTTCTTAGATTCTGACGCACTGTACGTACCTTACGTGTATGAAGATTATTGCTACTCCCGCCTGATGGTAATGGAACGTGTGTATGGTATTCCTGTTTCCGATGTAGAGGCACTGAGAGCCCAGGGCACCAATTTAAAATTACTCGCTGAGCGCGGTGTTGAGCTGTTTTTCACCCAGGTATTTCGTGATAATTTTTTCCATGCAGATATGCACCCCGGCAATATTTTCATTAGCCGTGAGCACCCTGACAACCCATTTTATATCGGCATGGATTGCGGGATTATGGGCACCTTGAATGATGTCGATAAACGTTATTTAGCTGAGAACTTCCTCGCGTTTTTCAACCGAGATTATCAGCGTATTGCTCAGCTTTACATTGAATCTGGCTGGGTATCAGAAAACACCGATGTGTTAGCATTCGAGCAAGCGGTTAAAGTGGTTTGCGAACCGATGTTCAATAAACCATTAGATGAAATTTCTTTTGGCCATGTATTACTAGAGTTGTTCCGCACCGCTCGTCAGTTCGATATTGTGGTACAGCCGCAATTAGTCTTGCTTGAAAAAACCTTACTGTACATCGAAGGTTTAGGCCGTCAGCTTTACCCACAGCTTGATCTTTGGTCGACAGCGAAACCCTTTTTAGAGCAATGGATGTCTGAGCAAGTCGGGCCTAAAGCGATATTTGACAAAGTAAAAATGAAGTCGCCATATTGGGCTGAAAAACTGCCAGAATTCCCAGAGCTTATTTACGACAACCTAAAAGTGGGTCGTAAACTGCTAGGAACACAACAACAGATGCTAGATAAGTATCTGAAGTTTCAACACAAAGCTCATAAAAGTAACTACTTCTTAATAACATCTGCTGTATTGTTGATCTGCGGCACACTATTATTAAATCAAGACGCTACACTATGGCCTTCTTATATTTGTCTAACTGCAGGTATAGTGCTTTGGTTCACAGGATGGCGATCCAGACCAAAGAATCGTAAATTTTAACTAGCACTTATTCATTAGAGGTTCATAATACTCAATATAATGAGTGCTAAAATTTAGGCATTATTAAAAACACTTTTTTATTCTATAGAGGAAATGTTCATGGGCGGCATCAGTATTTGGCAGCTTCTTATCGTTGCGTTAATTGTTGTTTTGTTATTCGGAACTAAAAAGTTACGTTCTTTAGGTGGTGATTTAGGTGGAGCAGTTAAAGGCTTCAAAAATGCTATGAATCCTGAAGATGAAGAGAAAAAATCTTTAGAAGATAAAGATAGCACTGCAAAAACCTCTCAACAGGCAACTGAACAAAAGTCCGAGTCAAAGGACAAAGAACAGGCGTAATTCATTATGTTCGACGGTATTGGCTTTATGGAGCTACTGCTGATTGGAATTTTGGGGCTAGTGGTTCTCGGCCCCGAAAGACTTCCTACTGCGGTACGTTCAATCTCTGGGTGGATTCGCTCATTAAAGCGAATGGCAAACTCTGTTAAAGACGAATTAGAGCAAGAGCTTAAAATCGAAGAGCTTCATGCTGACTTAAAGAAAGCTGAAAGCAAAGGTTTGTCTAACCTATCTCCTGAATTACAAGAGTCTATTGATCAGCTAAAAGATGCTGCGCAATCCGTTAATCGTCCCTACCAAGTAGAAGACGTTAAAAAGGATGCACCTAAAGCGGAATCAGCTGAAAGCAGCACTGAATCAAGTGCGCCAACAAATGACTCAACCAGTTCAAATACCAAAAGCTAGCGGGTAATCAATGTCACAACAGCTACCTCTCATTAGTCATTTGCTTGAATTGCGTAATAAATTACTCAGAGCTATCGGCAGTGTTTTGCTGGTGTTTATCTGTTTAGTTTACTGGGCAAATGATATATACCATTACATGGCGATTCCATTAATGCAGTCACTGCCTGAAACAAGCAGTATGATTGCTACTGATGTAGCTGCGCCATTTTTCGCCCCATTTAAGTTAACCTTAGTTTTATCATTTTTTGTGGCGATTCCTTATGTGCTTTACCAAGCTTGGTCGTTTGTTGCACCAGGTTTATATAAGCATGAAAAACGTCTAGTGACCCCTCTGTTATTCAGCAGTACCTTGCTGTTTTATTTAGGGATCGCGTTTGCTTATTACATTGTATTCCCGGTTGTATTTGGCTTTTTCACCAGTGTTGCGCCTGAAGGTGTTACTGTGGCAACCGACATCAGCAGCTATTTAAGCTTTATTCTAAAGTTGTTTTTTGCCTTTGGTTTGGCCTTTGAAATCCCTGTTGCTGTGGTATTAATGTGCTGGGCAGGTGTCACCACACCTGAAGAGCTTAAGCAAAAACGACCATATATTGTCGTAGGTGCTTTTGTCGTTGGCATGATGCTAACGCCACCAGATATTATTTCTCAAACAATGTTAGCAATTCCTATGTTAATATTATTTGAAGGCGGACTATTAGCAGCCAAGCTATATACGCCGAAAGAAGATACAGATAACGAAGAGTCTGAGAGCGAACGCACCGACAGCTAAAGTTAATTGCATTTGTTACTCATGGACTAGTAAAACAATAATAAAGAAGGATTCTGTTATGCGTTTAACCTTGGTTGCCACTTTTGCTTTGGCTATCTCTTCTCAAGCTCATGCTAGCATCGAGCAACAACTGGCTAATTGTGCCAGTCATACTGATAAATTAGACCGCCTAATGTGCTTTGACGCATTGGCGGCTTCAGTTAATACCGCAGTTGCTACTCAGCTTCCTGCTGCTGTGCCTACAACTTCAACAGAAGCTACAGCCGTTGCAACCACAGCAGTTGCAGCAAATACCCCTACGACTGTTGCACCTGCCGTTGCAAGTGTTTCTTCAACTCAAGCTGCCAGTACTGCTGAACAAGAGTTTGGTCTAAAGAAAAATACAGCAGAAAAAGATGAACAGACTTTTGGCTTAAAGCAAGTGTCAGAAGAAGAGGATGATGTTCGTTTATATGCTGAAGTCAGTTCAGTTAGTAAAGATCCTTATGGCGCATTAATCGTTAAATTATCTAACGACCAAACTTGGAAACAAGTAGGGACTTCACGCTACAAATTAAAAGCGGGTCAAACCATCTATATCGAAAAAGGTGCGTTAAGCTCATTCTTGCTTGGCAGTGATGACCGTAACTCGACTATGCGAGTTAAGCGCGTTAACTAATCATGCCTCAGCATATCGATATTGCTGTTAATCTACTGAGTAGTCGATTAGCAGCAGATATAGACAACATCATACACAAAGCGGTGGAACATCATGTTTCACCGTTAATCGTTATCGGCAGTGATATTGCCGAGAGCGATGAGTCCGCTAAGCTCTGTCAGCAATATCCCCTTAAACTTTATAGCACCGCAGGTGTTCATCCTCATCAAGCCAGTAGCTGGGATGAAAATAGCTTAGATAAACTGACTCAAATAGCCAATAGCAAACATGTCGTCGCCATTGGCGAATGTGGTTTAGATTACAACCGTGATTTTTCTCCTCGAAAAGATCAACGTCAGGCTTTTGAAGCACAACTTGCGTTAGCAGCTACATTGAATATGCCTGTTTTGATGCATTGTCGTGATGCTCATGATGATTTTATCGCGATTTTAAAGCGTTATCGCCATAAACTCCCAAGCGCTGTATTACACTGTTTTACAGGCACAGAGACCGAACTTAAAGAATGTATCGCCCTTGATTTATATATTGGCATCACTGGCTGGGTTTGCGATGAAAGACGCGGTGCAGAACTTGCGAGTATCGTACATCTTATCCCGAACAATCGGTTCGTGGTTGAAACTGATAGCCCTTATTTGCTGCCAAGAAGCATGCGCCCAAAACCTAAGTCGAGCAAAAATCTGCCACAATACTTGCCTTATATTGTTGAGTCTATCGCGACACTTCGCAACCAACCTTATGAAGAGTTTGCAGCCCATTGTTATGCTAATAGTATTCGTTTGTTTAATTTAGGCGAGCGATAATGCTAAAGCACAATATGGATTGGTTACGTCGCTCAATGGCATTGTTATTATCAAGTTTTTTCATCATCTTAAGCACAGGTGTCAATGCTTATGATGCGACCAGTTATACTGACAACACAGAACATCATAATATCCCACTACGTTTAACCGCTTCTTCAATCACTAAAATCGACTTAAAGCCGTGGCTGTACATCCATAATTCGAATGATGTCACTGAAATTGCCAACCTCAAACTCCAGAACAATAATCAGAATCAATGGCGTAAATTAACCAGTAATGACTTACGCAAAATTGGCGCTAAAAATACCTGGTTAAGCTTCAGTCTTTATAATCCAAATGATCAGCTATCACGCATTATTGCTCTAGATAACCCATTAATGGATAGCATTAAGCTATTCCATTTAGTCAATAATGAATTACTCAATATTGAACATATGGGAGACACCCTCCCCTTCGATCAGCGTCCATTGCAGAGTAATTTATTTTTATATCCTTTTGATATAAAACCAGGAGAACTGCATACGTTTTATTTCAAAATTGATAATCGTGGCAGCCTCAATTTTCCTTTAGTATTATGGAGTAAAAACGATTTTAGCCATGCCATTGAAACCCAAAGTTTAGCGAATGGTTTTCAAATTGGGATTTTGATTGCTATTGGGGTTTTTAGCCTATTTATTGCCTTAGCCTCTGGGTCGTTCAGTTACAGTTACTACAGTGGCTACGTGATTTGTTTAACCGTTATTGTGGCTAGTATTCATGGTATTGCATTTCAGTATTTATGGCCTAACTGGCCCTCTTTACAACAGTTAGCTGTTCCCGTCTTAATCCCGTTGGCACTGGCTTTTGCTTTGATGTTTACTGAAAAGGTCATGCAACTTAAATATCACAGCAAGCCAATGTTATTACTTGGCCGTTACTTAGCGGTATATTGTATTTTATTGAGCTTAATTGTCTCTTTTATCGACTTTAAATTTTCCCTTTATCTACTGAGTTTTTCAGTCATTTTCATCAGCTTTATACTGATTGTTTTTTCACTTATCCAAGTCTTCAAAAGAACCAAAAATGCCCGATTATATGCAATAGGTCGTATTGGTCTATTTGTCGGTTCCTTGTTCACTGGGCTGATGTATTTAGGTTATCTCAACTGGGCAGTATTCCCGCAAACACCAGTGATGATAGGACTAACATTTGAAGTTGTGATAATGGCAGCTGTACTGGCTATGCGTTATAACGATGAGCGTAAAGCCAAATTACAAATGCAGCAAAAAGCACTTGAGCAAGCGATACGTTTACAACAAAACCGAGATGAAGCATTAAGGGCAGAAGCCGAGGCAAATGAGCGTCTTGAACAAATGGTTGCCGAAAGAACCTTAGAACTTGAAGTGACCTTACGTGAACTCAATGAAGCGAACCAAAAGCTGACTCAGCAAAACACTATCGATAGCCTTACTGGAGTGAAAAACCGCAGCGAATTTGATCGTCGTTTAACCGCTGAGGGTCGTATTAGCCGACGTCAACAAACCTCTTTGGCGCTGTTAATGCTTGATATCGATAAATTTAAAGCCATTAATGACGAACACGGACACCTTGCGGGTGACCACTCGATAAAAGTGATTGCGACAACAATTTCAGATTATTTAAAGCGTCCAACCGATCTGGTATCACGTTTTGGCGGTGAAGAGTTTGCTATTATATTACCGAATACTGATAGTGAAGGAGCGATGACGCTAGCAGAACACGTTCGCCTAGCAATATCCAAGTTATCAATTAATTGGGAAGGAAGCCCTATTCCCCTTTTTGTGAGTATCGGAGTCAGTGCTGCAGTTGTTGAAACTGAAGAACATCCGACTTTGTTACTTGAACAAGCAGATAAAGCGCTTTATCAAGCTAAGCGCGGTGGGCGAAATCAAGTTTGCCAATTTTCGCCAGAATAAGATGAGATTAATATCAGGAGTCAAATGTGAATATTATTACTAGTGCGTTTCCACAGCGCAGAATGCGCCGTATGCGTAAACATGATTTCAGCCGTCGTTTAATGTCAGAAAATAAATTATCGGTGAATGATCTTATCTACCCAATGTTTATTCTTGAGGGAAACAATCGCACTGAACAAGTCGCATCAATGCCTGGTGTCGAACGTTACTCGATTGATTTATTACTTAAAGAAGCTGCAGAGTTGGTCGAACTAGGTATTCCGCTAATTGCATTATTCCCCGTGACTCCTGCTGAGAAAAAATCGTTAATGGCAGAAGAAGCCTATAACTCAGATGGCCTAGTTCAACGTGCAGTGCGTGAGCTAAAACAAGCCTTCCCTGAACTCGGTGTGATGACAGATGTTGCACTAGACCCGTTCACGACACATGGCCAAGATGGCATCATTGATGATACTGGTTATATTCTTAATGACATCACAACTGAAATTCTAGTCAAACAAGCATTATCTCATGCTGAAGCTGGCGCAGATATCGTAGCCCCTTCAGATATGATGGATGGCCGCATTGGCGCTATTCGTGAAGCGCTGGAAGCTGCAGGTCATGTGAATACTCAAATCATGGCGTATTCTGCTAAGTACTCTTCTAGCTACTACGGTCCTTTCCGTGATGCGGTCGGCTCTGCTGGCAACCTTAAAGGTGGCAATAAACACAGCTACCAAATGGATCCAGGTAATAGTGACGAAGCACTTCATGAAGTCGCCTTAGATATTCAAGAAGGTGCTGACATGGTTATGGTTAAGCCTGGCATGCCGTATTTAGATATTGTCCGCCGAGTTAAAACTGAACTTGCCGTACCGACATTCGCTTATCAAGTGAGTGGTGAATATGCCATGCATATGGCAGCGATTCAAAATGGCTGGTTAGCTGAAAAAGCCATTGTGATGGAGTCGTTACTTTGCTTTAAGCGTGCTGGGGCGGATGGTATTTTAACTTACTTCGCCAAATCAGCAGCACAATGGCTCAAAGAAGATAAGTAAAGCCTAACGTTAACCGCTTTATATTTTAGATTGTTTACAAAAAGAGGCCAATTGGCCTCTTTTTTTATATCATTTTGAATCTAGACAATTAAATCATTCAACTAGTCTTTAAAAATTAATTAACAGGGTTTATGCTTAAATTTTCGCTTAATTGCATCAATAACGTATAGGTTAATGATGACAATGGATTGAAAGTTAAGGAATGCAAATGATTGTGGATAGCATTGATGTATTGTATTACGTAAAAATTGGCTCGAGCGTATTCGCAATTGCGAACGATGGTCAATGGCACGCTATTAGTTCTGAACAAGTCATTAATACTCTTCCATTATATGATATCAACGCAGAAGATATCCTCATTAACGACCAAAGCGCACCCTATATCGTCGTTGATCAGCAAGTTGTCACTATTCCAAATACTTTATTGATTAATTCGTCTCAAAATCCATCAACTCCCTCTTCTACACAGCCAAATAGCCCTGATAGCCAAGCACCAGATAACGCATATAATCAGACGCCATCTTCAGAGACACAAGGGTTAAACTATTTCTACAATGTCATTCAGACTCAATACAATGCTTTAATCGCACAATCTGGTTATAACTCTCAAGGTGATAACCTTTCAAAGGACACTAATAACATTAGTTCGCTTATCGGCGAGCAGGATTCTTTTGTAACACTCACTCTATCCGTCAATATTGATGATGCCAATGATGGTTATTTAAATAGATTCGAAGTCCCTTCTGTTAGTATTTCTGGTCAAGCATTAGATGCTATTAATGGCCAGATATTGAGCTTGAAGCTGACAGATGTTCATGGCCAGCAACTTTATATAGAAGTCACTGTAATCAACGAAAGTTGGCGTCTAGACAATGTTGATATATCCAACCTTGCAGAAGGACTTCTTAATGCAGAGATAAGTGCTCCCACTTATCAAGGAATAGCTGAACCCGCTTTTGATTACTCAGTTAAAGACACCCTTGCTAGTATCAGTATCGAGATTGAAGATCTTGATAATGTTATCAATGCTGCTGAAATATCGTCTGTCATCATTAAAGGGACGGTGGCTAATGTTGAAGATGGCCAAACGATAATGGTGACCTTATCGGATGCAAATGGCTCAAACCATCAAGTCAACACCACGGTAGCAAATGGTATCTGGACTCTTCCTCCTCAAGACTTATCAGACTTTGATCAAGGCTCCCTGATTGCAACTGCTGAAGTTATCGATATTGCAGGTAATCCTGTATCTGCAACCACACAACTGCCAGTCGATACTCTGGCTGATATTACCATTGAAATTATCGATAACGATGGCGTCATTAATGCTACTGAAATTACACAAGTCGCCATTCAGGGCACTGTGACCAATGTTGAAGATGGTCAAATCGTTACGGTAACCCTAACGGATAATCAAGGCCACAGCTTGATGCTCACCACCATCGTCACTGGTGGCATTTGGGTATTGCCCCCTCAAGATTTAACTGCATTTGATGATGGCTACTTAATAGCAACAGCTGAAGTCTCTGACATTGCGGGTAACCCTGCATCTGCAACCACACAACTGCCTGTCGATACTCTGGCTGATATTACCATTGAAATTATCGATAACGATGGCGTCATTAATGCTACTGAAATTACACAAGTCGCCATTCAGGGCACTGTGACCAATGTTGAAGATGGTCAAATCGTTACGGTAACCCTAACGGATAATCAAGGCCACA
>NZ_MCUF01000013.1:134451-135047 GCF_002873615.1 Shewanella sp. 10N.286.51.B7 | reverse complement strand
ACAATAGTCAACATTTATTACAAATTAATAACTAAGTGAACATCCATAGATACATAAATAAATTAACACCTGTTATTAAATTGTTAAGTCACTGTTTTAAATGGAGTTCATAAAAAGCAAACCATAAAAGCTAAATAAAATTTACATAATTGTTAAGTGTCAGTTATACCAAACATTAACTACGAACAAAAAGTGATCAAACACATTAACTGGCAGCGTAATAAATAACCAACAAGAAACATTAAAGGTACATAAAATAACAAAAAATTAACTTAAGTAACAAAATAAATATTGAAAATTTTTATTTCCCGTTTATAAATTTGGTTATTCCAATAAGAAGTGACGCAATTGTTAACGCAATAAAGAACGAAAAGCGAATATAAAGAAGAGCAATGACTCTAACAGTCATTGAGCTGTGGTTAACAATTGAATAGTAAGAAACTAAAGTCGCATAGCTATGCAACTTTGAGCTGAAGTATCATCTAAGAGTTCGAAACTAGAAGTGCAAAGAATACGTACTGGTTAATTTGAGTTAGATAATTAGCTAGAAATGTTCACAAAGCTAATAAAGCAGACACAAAAAAGGAGCCATATGG
>NZ_MCUF01000013.1:103142-133750 GCF_002873615.1 Shewanella sp. 10N.286.51.B7 | reverse complement strand
GGAGCCATATGGCTCCTTTTAATCTAATTCAATTAAGAATTAACGAGTACGTGCACATAACTCTTCAGCACTGAAGAAGTAAGCAACTTCACGTTCAGCAGATGCTACAGAATCAGAACCGTGAGCAGCGTTCTCATCGATGCTTTCTGCGAAATCTGCACGGATAGTGCCTTCAGCAGCTTCAGCTGGGTTAGTAGCACCTAAGATTTCACGGTGAGCTAGAACAGCGTTTTCGCCTTCAAGCGTTTGAACCATGATAGGACCAGAAGTCATGAATGCAACTAAAGCACCAAAGAAAGGACGTTCGCTGTGCTCAGCGTAGAAGCCTTCAGCTTGTTCTTTGCTTAGGTGAACCATTTTAGAAGCGATGATTTTCAGGCCAGCAGTTTCAAAACGGTTGTAGATAGCGCCAATGTGGTTTTTTGCAACAGCATCAGGCTTAATGATAGAAAAAGTACGTTCGATAGCCATGAAAAGCTTCCTTCTTAATATAGGGTTTTTAAATTCGCGCGGATTATACGAAATTTACGCCTAGATGCATAGGGCTAATGGTGTCACATAATCAAAATGTCATCATGTGACTTAGCTTCTAGTCAAATTGTGATTCAACTCAAGCAAATCAACTATACAAAAGTAGCTGCAGCACCGCTTTATCGAAAACGAGGAAAACAGCAGATTAATCTTTAACCTGGATTAACAACTGGCTGTAAGTAGTTAAGTAACATCTTAGGTAATTGCTGCACGAATTGCATCTGTGTCATTGAGCAAGCGATTGCTGGTGTCAGGTTTGGATACAGAATTTTATCAAGCAGGCCATTGATCATCATATATACCGCCATATCTGCAGCTTGCTGCTTTATTGATGTAATATTAGCAGCCTCGTTGCTATCAACAGATTGTAATAGTAAATGAGACAAGCGGCTATACGCTTCATTTCTGTCTAAAGTAGGATTTGCAAACATGGTGTCAGGATGTAACCGCGCATTTAGGTGAATGGTCCTAAATACACTTTTTCTATCGTCAAGGAATGTATAAGTGGACTCGCATAGTGATATCACTCGATCCTCGAGCGTGTCGCACTCAATTGCTTCCATTTCCTCAATCCACTGTCCAAGCTCTTTCCCAAATGCATCATATAGAAGTGGTAGTAATGCTTCTTTGTTCTCAAATCGACGATAAAACGTCCCTACCGACACCCCTGCGCCTTCAGCTAATTCTTTAATACTGATATGTTCAAAGTACTTAACCTTTAATGCATCTTGTAAAGACTGCAGAAATTTATCATGAGTCACTTGGCTACGTTTTTGTTTTGGGCGTAAATCTATGGCTGACATGCATTTTTCCAGTTCGAAATCAGGGAGGAAACCAAGGTAACAATTCCAGTGTATTGTCACCTTAAGCATCATACAATTTCTACTGGCTAAACTCTAATTCAACAGGTCATTTACTGCGCTGTTAAGTTAATGTAACCCTACTATCGCTTTATTATCAGCAACGATTTTTTTAGTGTCATAGCCAATGCCATTTTTAAATACCACTGGCATGTCTTGAATACGGCTAATATCAACACTCAAATCACCATTTATTAATACTAGATCAGCATTTTTACCGACCTCAACTGAGCCAATAGTTTGCTGCTTATTAAGATAGTTTGCTGCATTCAAGGTAGCGATTTTAATCACTTCTTCGACACTAAAGCCTGCTTCATAAAGTAGCTCAATCATACGTTGATTGGAAAATCCAGCGACGACCCCGCCATAACCGGTAGGATCCGTTCCGGCCATCAACAAGCCGCCAGCTGCAACAAACTTCTTTTCTAATTGCATCATTTTATTAAACACGACTGGCCAAGTAGCGTCTTCTTGCTGAGAAATAGTGAGCCAACGATTTTGATACTGCTCTCTAACTTGTGGAATAAGCGCTTCTAATGCTAAAGGGTATGCTTGTGGTCGCCCTTTTGTGAACGTTTCATAAATAGTTAGCGTAGAAGTAATGGCGACTTTCTTTTCGACTAAATAGGCAATGAGATCATTGACCTCAGGTGAATCAATATCTAAATCAACTAATGACTGATGTGCCCCTTCTGGGCACATATCTTTCTGTTTGTCTTTAACAAAATCAGTTGCGGCAAAGAAACCATGTTCAAGGTTATCGATTCCCATCTCAGCGGCTTCTCGGTAAGTAATAGAGCAAAGATGTGCTGTCACTTTATGATCCCGCAAATGCGCTTGCTCTATGACTGTTTCAAGCTCTTTTGTACGAATATTAATATAGGCTTTATATGACGTTACCCCTTCAGAAACCCAGTAATCTATCATTGCCTTAGCATTTTCTGCATCCCGAAGCGCTTTGAGTTTTAGAATTGGCAGCCCTGGACCATTTAAATACGGCGCAGTAACATCCATAGCAGGCCCAATAGTGTCACCTGAGTTAATGGCATCTCTTACATTTAAATCCCCGTAAGGTGAAGTGGTGCCAGCAGTCCTTACCGTGGTTGCACCGCCTGCGAGATAAAGTTTGGGAAAGCTATGGAGCATTTCGGTGTAATGGGCTTTTCCGGTGGGATAAAACATATGCTCATGCATCATGATCAGGCCTGGAATTAAGGTTTTCCCCTTACCATCGATGATAGTGACGTCCTCTGCAATCGTTGTCGAAGCAGAAGCCATTATCGTTTTAATTTTCCCAGCCTCAATAACAACAGTTTGCGCTTCCTTAATTTTACTGCCAGTTCCATCGATGATATTGACATTGGTAATTGCAATTTTAGGTTGATCATATGATATATAACCACTCGCCACAGCACTTAAAGAAATACTGTAAAGCAGCATACCTAGTGTGCAAAACAATTTAGATTGATTCATCCTTAACCTTATTCAAATATATTTTGAACAAGATGATATAGTGCAAACAGATTTATGTAAATCTATATTCACATTAAGGGCGATTTTTAATATTATTTTGCAGCAATACATTCAATTTCAATGCTGGCACCAAGAGCGAGACCTTTGACTGCCATAGTACTTCTTGCGGGATAAGGGGAACTAAAATGCTGCTTATATACCTGATTAAATGCTGAGAAATCTTCAATATCCGTAAGCATCACAGTGCACTTAACCACATCTTTCATTTCATAACCCATTCGACCTAAAGACCCTTTAATGCCTAATAATGTCGATTGAGTTTCCGCAACGATGCCACCTTTAACTAAGGTCTTAGTCTCAGAGTTAAATCCTATTTGACCAGATAAATAGACAGTCCCGCCCACTTTCACCCCTTCAGAAAATGGCAAGGTCATGTCACCTTGCTGGGTATTTAAAAAACTAACTTCACCCCCTGAATAGCTAGCAAGATTTACTGGCAGCACTTTCTGTTCAGAACTCTGCACAGCATTAACATAAAAACTCGCTAAAATAGATAAACTGACCATCAATTTCATTGTCATCCCTTAATATTATGGTGTTGTTGAAAATGTGCTTATGCCATGTAAAGTATTCAACCAAGGTTGTGCTGAACGATGCCAGATTTGCATAACAGGCGTTAATTCATTTCTTTGATCCACAACGCCTAAACGAATTCCATACACCCTCGACTTATCACCAACGTAAGTGGCGTACATTGCTGAGCCACATTGCTGACAAAAACCTTGGGCTCGTTGATTGCCACTTTCGGCAATTTTGATGTATTCCTTTGGCGTGCCTTTGATAAAATTCATACCGTCAACTTCTGACATCACTACCGTCCTAAAAGCACTAGCCGATAGTAATTGGCAATCAGTGCAATGACAGATGACAACTTTTTCTGGTAAAACCTTGGCAGTAAAAACTAACTCACCACAATGGCAATGTCCGGTGATGTTCATATAGTCCTCTAGATAAAATGGTGCCAACTTAATTTGCGAACTTGGGTTCACAAATAAGATAGTTACATCGATCCAACATTGCAACTTAATATCGTGTCAATGGATAAATAAGTAAATTGCTTGGAGATAAATAGAATAACCAACTTAAAAATAACGATCGAAGGGGTTATGAATGAAGGGGGACTATGAATTAAGGCGGTTTTGAATGAAGGCGGTTATGAATAATGACGTAAAGAATAGTAAAAAAATTCCAAAAAAAAAGCAACGACTATGAAAACACATACACCGTTGCTCAATGAAACTGTCCTATTGAATAACGATAGGACGTTGCCAGTACCTGAAACTAGTTTAGTGCCCTTCAGACACCATGTTGACAGTGTACTTAGGGATATCAATCACTAAATCACAATCAACCACTTTAGCCTGACAAGAAAGACGGCTTTCAGGCTCTAAGCCCCATGCTTTATCTAGCATGTCATCTTCTAACTCATCACTTTCTTCAAGTTGGTCGAAGCCTTCACGCACAATACAGTGACAAGTAGTACATGCATTCGACTTTTCACATGCATGCTCAATGTGGATGCCATTTTTTAGCGCGACGTCTAAAATGGTTTCACCGACTTCGGCTTCAACAACTGCGCCATCTGGACACAGCTCTTCATGTGGTAAAAAAACTAACTGTGGCATTTCATCACCTATATATTTTCAACAGACTGACCTTTCAGTGCTGCTCGAATTGAATTATCCATACGACGATTAGCAAACTCTTGAGTTTGTGCATCTAATGCTTCAATCGCTTTTTCAATGGCGTCAGTATCATCACCTTGAGCAGTCAATTGTAACTGTTCAATTGCTGCGTTGATATCAGCAAGTTCTTGTGGGTTTAATAAATCAGCATCTTTAGCAAGTGCTGCACTTAAGGTTTCAACAACTCTTGAAGCCTCAACTTGCTGCTCAGCTAACATGCGACGAGTAATATCATCTTTCGCATGCTTCATTGAGTCTTTTAGCATTGTAGCAATTTCAGTATCAGATAAACCGAATGACGGTTTAACCTGAATCGTTGTTTTCACTTCAGTGGACTTTTCCATTGCTGTCACACTCAGTAACCCATCCGCATCGACCTGGAATGTGACTCGAATGTGCGCTGCGCCAGCCGCTAATGCAGGAATACCATTTAAGGTAAAGCGAGCTAATGAACGACAATCATCAACTAGCTCACGTTCGCCCTGCACTACATGAAATGCCATTGCCGTTTGGCCATCTTTAAATGTTGTGAACTCTTGCGCACGGGCCACAGGAATTGTGGTATTGCGCGTCACCACTTTTTCAATTAAGCCACCCATGGTTTCAATACCAAGGGACAGTGGAATAACATCCAATAATAATAAATCTGACTCAGGCTTATTACCTACCAAAATATCAGCTTGGATTGCCGCGCCAATGGCAACGACACGATCAGGGTCAATTGACGTTAGTGGAGTCTTTTTAAAGAAGGTTTCTACTTGCTCACGCACTAATGGTACACGAGTCGAACCACCGACCATGACTGTCTCAATGATGTCATCTGCAGTCACTTCGGCATCACGTAATGTACGGCGACAACTTGCAATCGTCTTTTTAACAAGCGATGCAATTAACGATTCAAATTCAGCTTTCGATACTTCCGCATTAACTGTATCGCCATTTTCTAGCGTAACAGATGCAATACAAGTATCTGCATTGGTTAACTGCTCTTTGACACGACGAGACTCAATTAAAAGCTGACGAGACAAAGAAGCTGAAAGCTCAGTCAGTCCAAAAGCTCGTTGTAAGTGCGCTTGCAACAGGTGGTCAAAATCATCACCGCCTAGCGCAGAGTCGCCACCTGTGGCTAATACTTCAAATACACCACGATTCAGACGTAAAATTGAAATATCAAATGTACCGCCGCCCAAATCATAGATGGCAATCACGCCCTCTTGTTTGGTATCTAAGCCATAAGCAATCGCTGCTGCAGTAGGCTCATTTAATAAACGTAATACTTTTACACCCAAAAGCTCTGCTGCATCTTTAGTACCTTGACGCTGAGCGTCATCAAAATAAGCCGGTACGGTAATGACAACCCCTTCTAAATCTCCGCCTAATGTTTTTTCAGCGCGACTAATAAGAGGTTTAAGTATTTCAGCAGAAACTTGCACAGGGTTAACAGCGCCCTGAGCAGTATTAAAAATAGGTAGACCATTATCACTAGCAGTCAGCGAATATGGGAGTTGTTGCTCGCCAGATTGAATATCAGCAAGACTGCGCCCCATAAAGCGTTTAACAGAAACGATGGTATTTTGCGGATCTTTTACAGATAGTGCTTGGGCTGCTAAACCTGTTTCGATGCTGTCGACACTATAATGTACAACTGAAGGTAAAGAATGTTGATTACTGTCATCAGGTAAAGTCAGTGCTTCACCACTTCTGACAGCCGCAACTAATGAATTTGTTGTACCTAGATCGATACCCACAGCAAGGCGGTGCTGATGAGGCGCGGCGCTTTGACCGGGCTCAGCGATTTGAAAGAGGGCCATAGTATTCCAATTATTTATTAGTCTAGACTCAATTAGAGACAATATAAAGGCGCTGTTATATTAACAGCCCGAAATTAATCTAATAATGAATCTTCGACTCTTGCGAGTTCATCCTGCAATTTTGCCATAAATTTTAGCTTTCTTATTTGATCCGCTGCAGATAAATTATTTTCATCTGATTCGGTTGCTAATAATGTGGCAAGTAATTGCGAAAGTGTCTTTTCAAAGCCAGCAAATGACTGATATAAATCATCGATTAATTCATCAGCTTGTTGACTATCTTTAATATCTTCTAGGGATTCACGCCATTCCATTTGCTGCATCAAAAAAGCAGTATCTTTGACTGTCGTCGTTTCATGGCTTATATCAATGCCACGTAAACTTAACATGTGCTCTGCACGTCTTAATGGATTTTTTAGCGTTTGATAACCGTCATTTACCTGCGCAGTGCGTTGCACAGACAACAACTTTTGTTGTTCTGACTCGTTAGCAAATTTATCGGGATGAACCGCCCTTTGCAGCTCGCGGTAGCGCTCTGCAAGGTTGGCGGTGTCGATATCAAAGGAAGGTGTTATTTGAAATAATTCAAAGTAATTCATTGGCAGATATCATGCTCTTAGTTGGTAAATTAGAGTGAAGCTTCACAATTAAACAGTAAAGCTTTCACCACAACCACATTCACCTTTGGCATTAGGATTGTTAAATTGAAAACCTTCATTGAGGCCTTCTTTAACAAAATCTAATTCAATGCCTTGAAGATAGATAAAGCTTTTAGCATCAATGATGATATTAACGCCTTCAATCTCAAAAACGTCATCATCATCATTTGCTTCATCAACAAACTCAAGCACGTAAGCCATACCAGAACAGCCAGATGTTCTTAACCCTAGGCGTAAACCCAAGCCTTTTCCTCGATTAACTAGGAAAGATTTCACTCGTTCAGCCGCAGCTGGGGTCATTGTTATTGCCATCTTAACTCCGGTATTACTTGTCTTGCTTTGATTTGTACTCATCTAATGCTGCTTTAATAGCGTCTTCGGCTAAAATAGAGCAATGGATTTTAACTGGTGGTAATGCAAGCTCTTCAGCAATGTCAGCATTCTTAATCGTTGCTGCTTCATCAACACTTTTACCTTTAACCCACTCTGTTACCAGTGAGCTAGAAGCGATTGCGCTGCCACAACCATAAGTTTTGAATTTAGCATCTTCAATGATACCGTCTTCGCCAATTTTTAGTTGAAGCTTCATCACGTCACCACATGCTGGTGCGCCAACCATACCTGTTACCACTGAAGGGTCATTCTTATCAAATGAACCTACGTTACGTGGATTTTCATAATGTTCGATTACTTTTTCGCTGTAAGCCATAACAATTCTGCTCCGTTTATCGCTATCGATAATAATGTATTAGTGATGTGCCCACTGAACTTGGTCCAGATCGATACCATCTTTGAACATCTCCCAAAGTGGAGACATTTCACGTAACTTACCGATAGAATCATCAATTACTTTAATTGCATGCTCGATATCTTCATCAGTGGTAAAACGACCAATTGAGAAGCGAATTGAGCTGTGTGCCATTTCATCATTTAAGCCTAATGCACGAAGTACATAGCTAGGCTCTAAACTTGCAGAAGTACAAGCTGAACCTGATGATACTGCTAAATCTTTAAGGGCCATCATTAATGACTCACCTTCAACAAAATTGAAGCTCACATTAAAGATACCGCAGTAGCGTTGTTCCATATCGCCATTGATATAGGTTTCTTCGATATGCTTAATGCCAGCCCATAATTTGTCACGTAGACGAAGTATGCGAGCATTATCTTCAATCATATCTTGCTTAGCGATAGCAGCTGCTTCGCCTAGGCCAACAATTTGATGAGTTGCTAATGTACCACTACGCATACCACGTTCATGACCACCACCGTGCATTTGCGACTCTAAACGAATACGAGGTTTACGACGCACGTATAATGCACCAATCCCTTTTGGTCCATACATTTTATGGCCAGAGATAGAAATCAGATCAACTTTAGTGGTTTTCACGTCAATCGGTAATTTACCTGCACTTTGTGCAGCATCCATATGGAAGAAAATACCTTTTGAGCGACATAACTCACCAATTGCATTAATGTCTTGAATAACACCAATTTCATTGTTCACATGCATGATGCTCACTAAAATTGTGTCATCGCGCATTGCACCTTCAATCACTGATAATGGAATAAGTCCATTGTCACTTGGTTCAAGGTAAGTCACTTCAAAGCCTTCACGCTCTAATTGGCGACAAGCATCAAGTGTGGCTTTATGTTCTGTCTTGCTCGTGATGACATGCTTGCCTTTCTTGTTATAGAAATGCGCAATACCTTTAATAGCAAGGTTGCTTGATTCAGTCGCACCCGATGTGAATACGATTTCGCGGTGATCCGCGTTGATTAAATCAGCCACTTGATTACGAGCAATATCAACTGCTTCTTCGGCTTGCCAACCATAACGGTGAGAACGAGATGCAGGGTTACCAAACACACCGTCCATTGTCATAAATTGGACCATTTTGTCGGCAACACGTTTGTCGACTGGGGTTGTTGCGGCATAATCTAAATAGATAGGAAGCTTCATCATACACTCCGTACTGAGCAGCCATCTTTGTGACCACTTACAACGTACATATAATTGTTATCGATACAACTACATAAAATTACAATGTAACTCTATGCTCATTCTGCATTTCGTCTTGCTTTAACGAGATAAATTGAACATCTCTTTTATCCATTAATCCAGCAAGCGTAATGCCATCTAAAAATTCTGAAATTTGTTTACTTAAATCTCCCCATAATGAATGGGTAAGACAACGGGAGCCACTTTGGCAATTCCCTTTTCCCTGACAACGAGTCGCATCAACTGACTCGTCTACAGCATGCACGACCATGCCAACAGAGATGTCATTCGCTTCTTGTCCAAGACGATATCCGCCTCCAGGACCACGAACACTAGATACAAGACCATGTTTACGAAGCTTAGCGAAGAGTTGCTCAAGATAGGAAAGCGATATTCCCTGTCTTTCAGAGATATCCGCTAAGGGAACTGGCCCGGTGGCTGAGTGAATAGCAACGTCCAGCATAGCTGTCACTGCGTAGCGACCTTTTGATGTCAGTTTCATAACGTTATTTGCTCCCATATACTATAGGGCAATTTCACCATACCCGAGTAAAATAGTCAAGTATTTAACCTAGTAAATCACTCAAGTATTATCTCTCGTTCGCTGCTAACAATTTAGGTCTACAATTTTGCACAGGTATTTAACCTTTTTATACTACAAGATTCAATGCTAGTACGGCATTAATTGAGCGAATATGTGATAAAACGGCAGTAAGTCAAAAAAAACAGGTTAATGTGAAAAGCTCACGACTCAAAAATAAAAAGTCGATACCTTTAAGTGGGTATCGACTGGATATTTTTCAAGTCTAATGATTAAATTATCGGATCAAACTTATCAATTTCTTGAATTCGCTTTTCTGCAGCTTCTTGCTCAGCTTCATTAAAGTCACCCACATTCAACTCTGGTAACTTTTCAGTGCAAACTTCACCGCCCATAGTTTGTACAGCTTGGCAAATCTCTTGCACTTTAGAATCCATCAAATGCATATGATCAAGCATTTGACCAATCGCACTGGCAACTGGATCTGGATTATCAGGAGATACTGCATAAGCATCAAACCCATATTTCTTCGCCATCGCACTGCGACGTTCAGTTTGTTCTTTCGATTGCGCCGAAGGTTTAGCAACTACCCTTGCAGGAATACCCACAACAGTCGTTTCTTTGGCGACATCTTTAACCACAACAGAATTTGAACCGACTCTAGCACCATCATGCATGGTGATTGGACCAAGAATTTGAGCGCCTGCGCCAATAACCACATTATTTTCTAATGTTGGGTGACGCTTACCTGCTTGCCATGTTGTGCCACCTAAGGTCACACCGTGATAAAGAGTACAATCATCACCAATTTCAGCAGTTTCACCAATAACAATGCCCATGCCATGGTCGATAAAAAATCGGCGACCTATTGTAGCCCCTGGGTGGATTTCAACCCCAGTGAACCAACGAGAAAAAGTAGACAAACATCGCGCTAGCAGATGCCATTTAGCATTCCAAAGCTTATTACTGATGCGATGAATCCAAATCGCATGCATGCCTGGATAATTGACTAAAATCTCAAAGCTACTATTCGCCGCAGGATCTCGGTGATAAATAGATTCAATATCTTCCTTTATTCGCGCTATCACGCCCATGTCACAGTCCTTCTTTCTACCACTATAAAATTATGACTTTTTTACTAAAAAATAAGTTATGACTCTTTATCGTTGCAGCTTTCTTCTTTCGGCATTTTTTTATCTATTGAGGTCAAAATACCACGAAGAATATTCATTTCAGCCGTTTCAACACGAGCACGGCTAAATAAGCGTTTAAGCTTGGTCATGATCTGACCTGGGTGATTTTTAATAATGAAATTTGTCTTAGTTAGTGTCGACTCAAGATGCACATAAAAGCGTTGTAAGTCTTCTGAGAGTGGGTATTCTTCTTCAAAAGTCGCCTTTTCATCTAACGCTAAATGCGCCATACGAGTTTCATAACAAATGATCTGCACCGCTTGCGCTAAATTAAGCGAGCTATATTCAGGGTTTGCAGGAATAGACACGTGATATGTACACTCTTGCAGCTCTTCATTACTTAAACCGTGGTTTTCACGACCAAATACAATAGCTACAGGCCCTTTAATACTTTCCAGAGCCAGCTTTTCGCCCGCTTCTTTCGGGACTAACATAGGCCAATCTAGTGTTCTGCTACGTGCACTCGTTGCAATCACCAAGCTACAGCCAGCAATCGCTTCTGAAAGTGAGTCAACAATCGTCACGTCTCTAATCAAATCGGCTGCACCTGCAGCGAGTGCAATAGACTGTCCATCAGGCTGCACTCTAGGTTCAGCAAGGTATAAGTTTGATAAGCCCATGGTTTTCATGGCTCTAGCGGTAGAACCGATATTTCCGGGATGCGATGTCCCAACTAAAACAACACGTATATTACTCAGCATGAAACTACTTTAATCGTCTAAAAATCTATTTGCGGATAGTAACACAAGCTGCAAATAATTCCTTATATGAAAATCTGCATTTGATAAACCTGTCAAAATGCGTATAATTACGCGGCTGATTTATTCGTTCTTTAACATCCAGGGGATTGCTATGCATCCGATGCTGACTATTGCCACGCGCGCTGCACGCGCTGCGGGCCAAACTATTATGCGCGCCTATACTGAACTCGACAAAGTTGAAGTTGATTCAAAAGGTCTAAATGACTTTGTTACAAGTGTAGACAAGGAAGCAGAAGCTACCATTACATACCAAATTCGTAAATCTTACCCAGATCATACGATTGTTGGCGAAGAAGACGGTGAAAACCGTGGTTCAAATAAAGATTATGTATGGATAGTCGATCCTTTGGATGGTACCAACAATTTCGTTCGTGGTATCCCTCATTTCGCAGTATCTATCGCAGTTCAATATAAAGGCAAAATTGAAGTTGCCGTTATTTACGATCCTGTTCGTGAAGAATTATTCTCTGCTGTTCGCGGTCAAGGCGCTAAAGTAAATGACTTCCGCCTACGTGTAACTGGTGTAAATGAACTCGCTCATACCATGATTGGTACTGGTTTCCCGTTCAAATCTCGTCAACACACTGAAACTTACATGAACATCTTAGGTGAAGTATTCCCTGTATGTGCTGACGTACGTCGCGCAGGTTCAGCGGCACTTGACTTAGCTTATGTTGCTGCAGGCCGTTTAGATGGATTCTTCGAAATCGGTCTTAAGCCTTGGGATATCGCAGCAGGCGACTTAATCTGTCGTGAAGCAGGCGGTACCGTAACAGATTTCACTGGTAACCATAATTACCTAACTTCAGGTAACGTTGTTGCTGGTTCGCCTAAAGTGACTTCAGAATTAGTTAAAATTATGCGTCCTTTACTCAATGATGGCCTTAAGCGCTAATCATTAATCTGACCAATAACGGTTAGAACAATTAAAACCGCCTGACTTAAACGTCACTGGCGGTTTTTTTATGCCTGAAATTCCTAAACCGTCTATTAAGGCGCTAGAAAGTGATGATATTAGAATAAATTTATAATTTTTGACCTAGATCACTCAGTAAAACACGACCTAGCAGAATATACTGAATTATCAATTAAATTAATAATAAGAGATGTAATAATCATGCCGCTTCCTATACTCCGTCAAATAGGTGTTAAAAGCCTAAAAAGCGTCGAACATGTCGTTTTATTCATTATTTCTCTTGCGACGGTCTTCGCCATTGGCGAGGAAGTGTTGCACATGTTTCACATCAAAACGGTAGAACTTGCTGATCTGCTATTACTGTTTATTTATCTCGAAGTCTTAGCCATGGTGGTCAATTACCTTGAGTCAGGTAAATTGCCCATCCGTATGCCTTTATATATCGCGATTGTGGCACTCGCCCGTTACTTAATTCTTGATATGAAGGATATGGATGATTGGCGCATACTGGCTATATCACTATCAACAATCGTGCTAGCAGCAACGGTCATTGTCATTCGATGGGGCCAACTAAAACTCCCATATCCAAAAAATAAAGATATGGAACATTAAAAATTGATGAGTAACTATTCTTAAGAATTGATATTTTAATTTGAATAATTAAGCGATAAGTGACTAACTTATCGCTTTTTTTATAGATGTTGATTAGTATGAATTAGCGGATAAATTATGCTCATTAATAAAAGTAAATACGGAGTAAGGCGGTTATGTCTAACGAACCCACAGGATTTGAAGAAAAAAGAAACTCATTACGAGTGGATATGGAAGCCGAGCGCATTTTATTGCATTGGATAGATTCATCAGGCGAGCCTTGTGAAGATTATGGGGTATGTATTGATTTGGCGCGCAAAGGTATCCTGATTGACTATAAGAGTGCGTTCAATCTTGGAGATTTAGTCGCTATCACTTTTAATCACAATACTGAAAAACAAAACACGATTAAAGGACAAGTCTGCCGCTGTACTGAAGCTAACCCGCAAAGCTTTCATATTGCCTTACAGCTTGTTTAATACCTTATAAATTCTCACACTGTAAACGTATTTAATGGATAGCAGCCTTGAATAGAAATTGATTTCAAAACTTATGATTTAATGAGTTATTTTGAACTATGATTAATTTAAGGTGGTAGAAATCTCATAAAATAAGGTTGCGCTATGATAATACTGGTCGGTGGTGAAAAAGGTGGCAGTGGTAAAAGTTGTTTAGCTCAAAACCTTGCTGTATATGTTACCGAAACCTTCAAAGCCAATGTATTAATGGTGGACTGCGATCCACAACGCACCACATCTGATTGGATCCAAGCTCGCAATAACCAAACCGACTTAAAGCCAATAAACTGTATTCAGCTCTACGGTAAAATTCGTAATGACCTATTAAGTTTGGGTGAGCGCTTTGACTATGTCATTGTTGATTGTGGTGGTCAGGATAACTTAGCGATGCGCGCAGCGATGTCAGTTGCCAGTTACGTTGTTATTCCATTAAGACCAAAACGCCGCGACTTAAAAACACTCCCCCACATGGAAGATATGCTCAGTACCTGTAAAATGGTGAATCCCAAAATGGTGGCTACTGTGGTTATCAGTCAATGCCCAGCCCTTCCCTCGCAATTTAAACGCATACTTGAAGCCAAAGATGTCGTCAAATCGTTTGGACTCACCGCTTTGAATGCTGTCACTTTTAATCGCAATATTTATGATGACAGTGAAGAAAGTGGTTCATCAGTACTAGAAATAGATCCTCAAGGTAAAGCCGCCCAAGAAATCACAAATATTGCTGAAGAGTTATTTGCGATACCGCCCGATGACAGTTTTGAATTTTAAACTCAAATTCATACTCGCTTTTTAGCAATAACGGCAATCAGTAACGCCAAAATGTGATCATGACTCATAAATGAACTAAAAATCGTTGCCCATTTCAGCTTGGTGCGCCAAGATCACAGCAGCATTTAACCGTGCACTAAATTACCCTTCGCTGAGATAACAGCTCTTTATCCAATAGGTTAACCTCTATGGCACTAATCCTCCTCTTAACCCAACAGATGTGCCTTTACCTCGTCATCGTTTATCTGTTCAGCAAAACGCCCTTATTCAAAATGTTTGCCGAAACATCAACTCGCTTGCCTCATAAGGTTTTCATTTATGTGGTTTTTTCAGGTTTTTGTATTATGGCAACCTACTTTGGTGAACAAACCACAGGCGCCATTGCTAATACCCGAGCAATGGGAGCTGTACTTGGCGGATTGTTAGGTGGGCCAGTAACAGGATTCTTTATCGGATTAACGGGAGGGTTACACCGCTACAGTTTAGGTGGGTTTACTGATTTAGCTTGCGCCATTTCAACCACCCTAGAGGGCCTATCGGCGGGCATGGTCAGTTATTACCTCAAACGCAGCGGTAATCTAGAACTGATTTTTAATCCTTTACTGGTATTTTTAGTGACGTTTTGCGCCGAGTTAATGCAGATGAGCATCATCTTGCTAGTAGCAAAACCATTTGATCATTCCTTTGAATTAGTTTCAGAAATCGCTATGCCGATGCTATTGGTCAACGCCATTGGCGCTGCATTGTTTATGAGCATGATTCTGGATCAAAAAACCATGTTCGATAAACTTTCATCCGCCTTCTCGACTAAAGCGCTAAAAATTGCAGAACGCAGTGTCGGGCTTCTTTCCAAAGGGTTCAATCAGCAATCCACCAGCAAAGTAGCGCAAATTATTATCGAAGAAACCCAGGTGGGCGCTGTGGCAATTACTGACAGAGAAAAGTTATTAGCTTTTATTGGTATAGGTGATGATCATCATATTCCAAATACACCTATTTCGTCGCAAATTACCTTAGATGCCATTGCTCAAAATAAAGTTATGTTTGCTGATGGCGTTGAAAGCAGTTATTGCTGCTCAATAGACCATAAAAACTGCCGCTTAGGTTCTAGTTTAGTAATACCGCTCCGCAGCGATAATGAAGTTATCGGTACGATTAAATTGTATGAGCCAAAAAACAAATTATTCCTCAATATCAATCGTACGTTAGGTGAAGGCATCGCAAAATTACTGTCAAATCAGATACTATTTGGCCGTTACGAGCAGCAACAAAACTTGCTCACTCAATCAGAACTTAAATTGTTGCAGGCTCAGGTAAACCCTCACTTTCTATTTAATGCGTTAAACACTATCAGTGCCATTATCAAACGCGACCCACAAATGGCTAAACAATTATTACAGCAGTTATCGCAATTTTTACGCATCAACTTAAAGCGCACCACAGGTCTTGTTAGTCTGAACGATGAACTAGAACATATCGAAGCTTACCTTTCTATTGAACGGGCAAGGTTCATAGATAAGTTAAAGCTGGATATCAATATCCCAGAAAACTTGCATCATTGCCGCTTACCCGCATTTACCCTTCAGCCGATTATTGAAAATGCGGTAAAACATGGAACGTCACATCTTATCGAGCAAGGGGTGATTACTGTCACTGCAGAAGTGATAGAGGAAGAGTTAATATTAAAGGTAGCTGATAACGCTGGCTTATATAACCCACCAAAGCATTCGGAAGGACTGGGGATGAACATAGTACATAAACGTATCCAAAATCAATTTGGCAATCATTATGGGGTCAAGGTTGACTGTCAAAAGGATCAATTTACCTGTATCTCTATTCATCTACCTTATTCTGGAGATCTGGCATGATTAACTGTTTAATCATTGATGATGAGCCTTTTGCTCGTCAACAATTAGCTGATCTTTTAAGCTCAGAAACCGACTTTATTGTTACTCAAGAATGCAGTAATGCTATCGATGCTCTGCATGCGATTAATAAACATCAACCTCAGGTGATCTTCCTTGATATTCAAATGCCAAGAATTACCGGTCTTGAGCTTATCAGTATGCTAAACCCTGAACACATGCCAAGAGTGGTGTTTGTCACAGCGTTTGATGAGTATGCAGTCAAGGCCTTTGATAGTAATGCCTTTGATTACTTACTTAAACCAATTGAAGACAACCGATTTAAACGTACAATTGAAAAAGTCAGAAACGATTTAGCTCCACAAGCAATTGAAACCATTGCCCCAGAGCATATTGAGCATTTACCTTGTTATTGTGGCAATAAATTAAAAGTGGTGGCGACAGAAGATGTTGAATACATTTTTAGTGATGTAGGCGGAATACATGTTAATGCGACTAACAGCTACTGCCATACCCAGCTCACGCTAAAAGTTTTAGAAGAAAAAACCCCTCTCGTGCGCTGTCATAAGCAATATCTACTTGCACCTCGTGCGATTTCAGAAATTGAATTGCTCGACACAGGCGCTGAAGTGACCACCCATAGTGGTAAAAAAGTACCCGTTTCTCGTCGCTATCTTAAGCCATTAAAACAAGTCTTAGGCTTTCAATAGCCGTCTCCCAACGCTTGCGACACCTGCAACATTGAGTAATTAAGCCTCCTAAAGGTAAATCTGTGTGAATATTGAGTGTTGAGCTAGCGCCGCTTAACCCCAGATATTACCGCTTACCCTCCTAAATCGACCTATCAGTCAGTTTAGGCTTTTTTATTGTCTTCAGCGCGATAAAGTCGCACCATTGAAAATGGGAGATGTTTAAAATGACTTGGTTTTTACTTTGTGTAGGCTTGCTAATTGGTGGCTACTTTATTTACGGTGCGTTTGTTGAAAAGGTATTTGGGATTAATGCCCAAAGACAAACCCCAGCATTCACTAAAACTGACGGCGTGGATTACGTGCCAATGTCTAAAGGTAAGGTGTACTTAATCCAGCTATTGAATATTGCTGGTGTCGGCCCTATCTTCGGTCCAATTTTAGGTGCCCTTTATGGTCCTGCTGCCATGCTATGGATTGTATTTGGGTGTATTTTTGCTGGTGCCGTCCACGATTATTTTTCTGGCATGTTATCAGTAAGAAATAACGGTCAATCAGTGCCTAACCTTGCTGGAAAATACTTAGGTAAACCTGCTAAACACTTTATGAACGTGTTTGCCATAGTCTTACTATTGTTAGTTGGTGTGGTATTCATTTCAGCCCCTGCAGGCTTATTAAGTAAGCTAACAGGCTACGACATGGCAATTTTTGTTGGCATCATCTTCAGCTACTATCTTATCGCAACATTGGTTCCTGTTGATAAAATCATCGGCCGCCTATACCCATTTTTTGGCGCGCTACTGATGTTCATGTCAGTTGGCTTAACCTTAGCGATTATTATATCAAGTGAGCACACTTTATTGCCTGGCTTTGAAGCTAAGGACTTCTTAACTAACTTGAATCCAAATGACATGCCATTATGGCCTGCCTTATTTATTACCATTGCATGTGGTGCGGTATCGGGTTTCCATGCAACACAATCACCACTTATGGCACGTTGTGTTGAAAATGAATCAAATGGTCGCTTTGTATTTTTTGGCGCTATGATTGGTGAAGGTGTTATCGCCCTAATTTGGTGTGCTATCGCATTATCATTCTTTGGTGGCATCGAAGGCCTTAACGCAGGTATGGACGGCAACCCAGCTAATGTGGTTTATGCTGCTTCAAACGGTTTATTAGGTGCTGTAGGTGGTTTCTTAGCTATCTTAGGTGTGATTGTTTTACCGATTACATCTGGTGACACAGCATTCCGTTCTGCACGTTTAATCTTGTCAGAGTTTTTCAAGATGCCGCAAACTCAAATATCTAAACGCTTACTATTAGCGATTCCATTATTCGCTATTGGCGCAATATTGACTCAAGTTGATTTCGGTATTATCTGGCGCTATTTCGGTGTAGCCAACCAAACAACTGCTGTATTAATGCTTTGGACTGCTTCTGCTTATTTGCTACGTCATAATAAACTGCATTGGATTTGTACCCTACCAGCGATGTTTATGACCTGTGTTGTGATTAGCTTCTTACTCAGCTCGCCAACTTTAGGTGCTGGACTAAACATGACGGTATCAACCATCGCAGGTCTGGTTTCTACTCTAGTGATTACCGCTTTGATTATGGTTAAAACTAAGGGTATAGCAGTCGAAGATGAAGCTGAGTTAAATGTTGAATTAGCCAATAAAGCCTCTACTGAAGCTTAATCACTGGCATTGGTTGTATTTCAAAATGAAAACAATGTAGATAGAGCAAATAAATCAGAATATCCAAAGGCCGATAACCCTGTTATCGGCTTTTTTATGAGCCTTTTTATGGGCAGATCAGTCTACTTTTAATCTCTCATCAAAAGGAAACTCAATGGAATACTCAATTCCGCCCTTGAGATTTCAGTTTTTCTGATAACATTTGTTATAATAACCGCAAATTAGTTAATCAAGCCTGAGTAATGACACAAGCAAACAACCCGCTACATGGTATAAAACTTGAAACCATCGTTAATGATCTCGTCGATAAGTATGGCTGGGAAGAGTTAGGTAGCCGTATTAATATTCGCTGTTTTAACGATAACCCTAGCGTTAAGTCGAGCTTAAAGTTTTTACGTAAAACCGAGTGGGCGAGAGACAAGGTCGAATACTTGTGGCTTAAAATGAATAAACTTCCCTTGCCTGCACCAAAGCCTTATGTTGAAAAAGAGCAAGAACCTTCAACGAGCAAGGCAAAGTCAGCCCACAGTAACAAAAGTACTGAAGGCGTCAACGCGAGTATTTGGGGAAAGTAAGCTTTAAAATTAAAGCTAAACAAAACAGGCATGAAGATTCATGCCTTTTTTATTGATAAAATTTGATTCAACATCTTAGCAATGCATACTCGATAATCAATGTTATAACCATCAGGGTTAATTACATTGGAAACTCAAATATCAAACGCCACACTTGCAGTTCACCATCAGTTTGATAACTCACCCCAAATCTATCGGTACTGAACCAGCCCCAACCTAATGGCTTGGATAAAGCTAAGGTTGCACCCACTTCATAAGTACTCGAAGTATGGATATCATCTTCTAACGGTGTAATAAACTTAAGCTTGTTAAAGTACCAACGCCCAGCCACAAACAATCTGGGTTCAATAGTATAATCGCCCCAATCCCACTGCTGGCCAACACCGAAATCAATGCCAGATTGCAGTACTGAATAGCTTTCTGAGCTGTCGTTTATACTGCTTTTATAACCTGCGTAGTAAACTCGATTAACCCAAATGGGTGTATATTTAGGTTGCGCTAACTCGTATAACGCAGAGATACCCGTAGAGACAATTCCCACGTTACTACTATTAGAAAAATTGTGACCGTAGCCTAAATCTAAATAGCTTTCAAAAGTCAGTTGTTCATCATAAAGCCATTTGTATTCAATTCCAGGTGTGATGGTCATAGTGCCAACATTATCTGGGATATCGCCTTCTGGTAAGTCACTAAACGAGTAATCAAAGAAACCTAATGAAATGGGTAATCTTAAGGTGAGAATATGATCGTCTGACTGTTCAATATCAAAAGCAAAGGGAATATTAACTACAGCAGCATTCTGCCCAGAGGTGCGATATATACCGCTGCCAATGTAATTTGCAAAAGCATAATGAGAGAGATCGGGATTTTTCGACTCATCAGCATAGCTTTGAGACGGGGTAAAAAAACTAACAAAAAGCGCTGCAAGAATAGTTGCAACGCTTTTAGGATGAATAAAGCGACACGCTTTCAATATTGATAACCCATATGTTTTAAGCAACTCTTATCATTTCTCTAATAAGCGACGAAAGAGGTCTAGGCTAAAGCATCAACCGTTATTTATCTTCTTCGATAAAATGATGTTCTGTCATCATATGACCTAACTGGGTTGATTTAGTTTTTAAATAATCTTCATTGTAACGGTTTTTACCCACTTGCAAAGGCACTCTTTCAGCAACTTCAATGCCCATCGATTGCATCGCTTTGACTTTACGTGGATTATTCGTCATAAGCTTAACCTTGCTTACGCTAATTTGCGCTAACATCGGCTCAACCATATCGTACTTACGCATGTCAGCTTCAAAGCCTAAACGCTCATTCGCTTCAACCGTGTTAGCACCTTGGTCTTGTAACTCATAAGCACGGATTTTGTTAAGTAACCCAATACCACGTCCTTCTTGACGTAGGTAAAGAATAAACCCTTGACCATTTTCAGCGATATTTTGCATTGCTGTTTGCAGTTGGAAACCGCAGTCGCAACGTAAACTAAATAAAGCATCACCAGTTAGACATTCTGAATGAATTCGGCCTAACATAGGCTCGGTGGCATTAAGCTCACCATAAGTTAACGCCACATGCTCTTTGCCAGTTTCTGTATCTTCAAAACCATGCATAGCAAATACGCCCCAAGGCGTAGGTAACTTAGAAGTGGCGATATATTTAATCGACATGGATAAACCTTTAAGACAACGCTCAATCCTTGAGACTTTTCATCCTTGAACTGACTTTTATGTCATGACTATTTCGAATACTGGACTAGAATTTTGCTGGAGCAAATCCTGTGACAACAGTGATATTCATTTCACGGCCCATAGCAGTCATTGGGTGAACAACTACAAGTCCTTTTACTGATTTTTTAAGCTTGCCCATATCAGCTTGTTCAGCTTTAGTCAGTGCACGGTTGAATTTTAAGCCTTTAACTTCTTGGCCTTGCTTATTCAATTGACGTGATTGCTGATTTTTCAAGCTCGTAATACGTTTAGTGACTGTGGCAATTTCTTTCTTAAACTGCATGATAATGACTTTGTCTTCACGCGCTTCTGCGGCAGCAAGCTTACGACGAAACTTCTCTGCTTTATCATTTAATGCTTGCAGTTCTTCTTTTAAATTCATTTCTTTACCTTAAATTCTTTCATGTTATCGATAGCAATGAGTTGTTTTGATATCGAACAACACTTTTTCGAACGCAAATTATATACCTAAAGGGGTTAAATTAGCTAACTTGAAAACTTGTTACAGCGCATAAATTTATCATTTCATCACTGCTATGGGAGTTTCATTGTCTGATGGCTATAAATTGAACTTTGATTACTATACTGTTTTTATAACATTCAAGTTGAAGCGAGGCTAAAACAACAACGTAATTATTGGCGAGGACAACTCTGATTGTTCGTGTCGCAGTTATTGAAGTTGTTAAATAAGAGCATTAAAAATGAGTTTTAAAAGCTCGCTCATGACAATTAACAAGCCAATACCAAAAGTTAACCAACAGCAATAAGCGAACTCATGTCATGGATAACTTGATTTGAACTACCCCGCCATTTAAGGCTTGGATCAGCTAAATCTTGTTCAAATTTTCCATCAACCAATACGTCCACATACGACAATATTTGTTGTTGCTTAAGTGACATCTCATCCAGTTTATAACCACTCCAAAGCCAAATATCTTTATCAGGGCATTCAGCTTTAACTCGTTTAACCAAAGACAAGATAGCGGTTAAGTTTGCAGGGAATAATGGGTCGCCGCCTGACAAAGATAATCCACGACGTTTGATTCTCGTGTCATTTAAATCAGCAATGATTTGATCTTCCATTGGCTTATCCACTTCATGACCTGAACGCGGATCCCAGGTCGATTGGTTATAACAACCGCGACATTGATGTGCGCAACCCGATACAAACAAAGTGCAGCGCGTTCCGGGACCGTTTATCACATCGACTGGATAATACTGATGAAAATTCATAACACTTACCTTTCAAATAAATAAGGCGCTAATCAGCGCCTTATTTGATTCTATGTTAACTCAATGGCGCGACTAGATATGCTTAACGCGGCGCTTCACTTCTTCTTGCTTACCATAGTTAAACGGTCTTGCATCAGGACTACCTAAATAACCACATACACGACGTGTTACAGATACACGGCTTGGTTCATGGTTGCCACATTTAGGACACACAAACCCTTTACTAGTACAGTTAAACTCGCCTACAAAACCACAGTCATAACACTCATCAATCGGTGTGTTAGTGCCGTAATATGGCACACGGCTATAGCTGTAATCCCAAACGTTCTCTAATGCTTCAATGTTGTGTTGCATGTTAGGGAACTCACCGTAACAAATAAAGCCACCGTTAGTGATTTCTGGGTACGGCAATTCAAAATCAATTTTATCGTATGGGTTAACTTTCTTTTCAACATCTAAATGGAAGCTATTGGTGTAATAACCTTTATCAGTCACACCTTCAACCACACCAAACTGTTTTGCATCTAACTGACAGAAACGGCTACACAAGTTCTCACTTGGTGTACTGTATAAGCTAAAGCCATAACCTGTTTCAGCTTTCCATGATTCTGTAGCACGCTTCATCACATTGATAATTTCAACAGCTTTAGTGCGTAAAAGCTCACTGTCGAATACATGCTCTTCGGTGCCATATAATGCATTAATCGTTTCATGAAGACCGATGTAGCCTAATGAAATAGACGCACGGCCATTTTTGAAAATTTCAGAAATATCATCATCCGCTTTTAAGCGAACACCACAAGCACCTTCCATATAAAGAATTGGCGCAACCCGTGCTTTTACGCCGACAAGACGAGCAATGCGGGTATCTAATGCTTTACGAGCCAAGATCATTCTTTCATCAAGTAAGGCGAAGAATGCTTTTTCATCGCCTTTAGCTTCTATGGCAATTCTTGGTAGGTTAAGACTAACCACACCTAAGTTGTTACGGCCTTCATGGATAAGCTCGCCATTTTCTTCGTAAGTGCCTAAGAAAGAACGACAACCCATAGGAGTTTTGAATGAACCCGTAACACGCTCAACTTGTTCGTAGTTAAGAATGTCTGGATACATGCGCATTGTTGCGCATTCTAAAGCCAGCTTCTTCACATCGTAATTACTATCAGTCGCTTTATGGTTAACACCATCACGAATAGCGAACACAAGCTTAGGGAATACAGCGGTTTTACGGTTTTTACCTAAACCTGCCATACGCACAGTAAGAATCGACTTTTGAATTAAACGTGATTCCCAGCTTGTGCCTAAACCAAATCCAAAAGTTACGAATGGCGTTTGACCATTTGCAGTATGCAATGTGTTCACTTCATACTCTAAAGACTGGAATGCGTCATGACATTCTTTCTCAGTTTGCGCCATGGCAAAAGCTTCAACATCGCTTACGCCCCACTCTTTACCTATCACTAATTGTTTTTGGTAACTTTTTTGCACAAACTCAGCTAACACTTCGTCAATGCGGTTAATCGTAGTGCCGCCATAGATGTGGCTAGCCACTTGAGCAATAATTTGCGCTGTCACAGCGGTCGCTGTTGAAATAGATTTTGGTGTATCAATCTCAGCATTACCCATTTTAAAGCCATGGGTCATCATGCCCGCTAAATCAATCAGCATGCAGTTAAACATTGGAAAGAAAGGGGCGTAATCTAAATCATGGTAATGCAGTTGGCCTGATTCATGAGCAGCCACAATATCTTTTGGTAACAGGTGCGATTTAGCATAATGCTTAGCTACAATACCGGCTAATAAGTCACGTTGTGTTGGAATCACTTTCGCGTCTTTATTGGCATTTTCATTTAGAATAGAGCTGTCGCTTTGTTCAACTAAACCACGAATTTCGCAGTTAAGTTTACTTTTTGCTTCACGACAAATATCGCGATCATGGCGATACTCAATATAATGACGAGCCACTTCTTTATGAGGCCCTTCCATTAATAAGTTTTCTACCAGACCTTGTAGGTGGTGAATGTCAACTTCTTGCTTGTCTGAGACTTGATCTCTAATCACACAAGCAACAGTTTCAGCGTAATCACTATCAGCACTACCTGTAGCAGTTTCCATTGCAGCAACAATGGCATCCTTAATTCTAGACTCATCAAATAAAGTCCGACAACCGTCCCTTTTAATTACTACAGGCATTACTTTTACTCCATTTATGCACAGGATATAAACACTATATATCCACAACAAAAAACCAATAAACACTAGATATGGTGTATTAAGCAATAATGGAGACTAGAAATCTATGATCTAGATCATATTTAACTGACGAGGTGAGAAATGAAAAATATTACTGCCAAGCTCTGCACTGTTTAGACAGACAAAGCTTGACCATGGAATTGAAAACCGTTATCGGCCTAATGCAGAGTTGATTAAATGCGCAGTTTGACGAACAGATTGTCTGCCAGCTTCTATCGCTTCAGCTGCACGGTGAAACTCCATCGTACCGATATCTGCTAACTGTGGCACTAAACACACATCGGGGGGATCGCCCATTAACCGTGCGCGTTTATGACGTTGCTCTAAAATGTCCATTGACTGAGACATCACAGCAATCATCCCAGGGTGTGATTTAGTCGACATAGAGAACTTTTCAGACAAACCTGCGATGTACTCTTTACCCTTACCTAAAATATCCATAAAAGCGGACTCTGGTTCAGCGCCTTCTTGCTGCTGCTTTTCTAGTGCAGTCGGAGCTCGGCTTTTCATCTGCTGTGGCAACATGTGCATGCTATTACGGCGGTGACCATTTAAATCAACGGCAATCACCACATCAACATCCATTGCACGGCACATTGATACAGGAACAGGATTCACCACAGCACCATCAACTAACCAACGATCTTGTAATTGCACTGGCGGTAAAAAGCCTGGCATTGAGCAAGAAGCTCTGACAGCATGGCGTAAATCACCTTCTTTAAACCAAATTTCTTGACCTGAATATAAATCAGTCGCTACCGCCGAAAAAGGTTTTTTCAGTTGCTCAATACTTAGCTCACCAATACGACCAGCCAAAACATCAAACACCTTCTCACCACTAATTAAACCGCCTTTGCGCCAGCTTAAATCCATTAGACCAAGTACATCCCAGCTTGAAAAACCTCGAACCCAACCTTCTAACTCATCAAGATGATCATTAGCGTACGCTGCACCGACCAATGCCCCTACTGAACAACCGGCCACTTTATCTGGATGCACACCCATTTCAGCAAGTTCTTTTAATACCCCAATGTGGGCCCAACCTTTAGCCGCACCACTGCCTAACGCTACACCAATTCGTAATTGTTTAGTGTTAGGCGGATCCTTGGGTACATCTGACATGTTTGTTTACATCCTTAAAAATACATTGAAATTAAAATGCTAATACTCAGCATAACTGAGGCTTAAGCTGTTGGCTATCTCAGGCTTACACGTTATAATATCTGGCTATCATTTTTTAGGGGATTTACCTTTGTTATTTACCGATTTTTCTTTAGACAAACGCTTACTTGAAAGTCTAAAGCATATGGGCATTTCTGAGCCAACTGAAATTCAGCAGCAAGCCCTGCCGATTGCCCTAGCGGGTAAAGATTTAATGGCATCTTCAAAAACCGGTTCAGGTAAAACCCTGGCATTTTTATTACCTGCTTTGCAGCGCGTAATATCAACAAAGGCCTTATCTAAAAAAGATCCGCGTGTGCTCATATTACTGCCGACTCGAGAACTTGCCCAACAAGTTTATGGTCAACTGCGTTTATTGGTGGCAAACACCCAATATAAAGCAGTGAGCATTTTAGGCGGCGAAAACTTTAACGATCAAGCAAAGTCATTATCTCGTGACCCACATTTTATTGTGGCAACGCCTGGTCGTATTGCAGATCATCTAGCACAACGTCACCTGTACCTTAATGGACTAGAATTGCTAATTCTTGATGAAGCCGATCGCATGCTTGATTTAGGTTTTGCGCCGCAATTAAAAGCCATCAATGAAGCTGCCGATCACAAACGCAGACAAACACTGATGTTTTCAGCAACGCTTGATCACGATCATATCAATGATATCGCGGCAACCTTATTGAAAACACCAAGTCATGTCGCTATTGGTGCATCACATAACGAACATAAAGACATTAACCAGCGCGTGTTCTTGGTTGATCACTTAGATCATAAACAAGCGCTACTACAACATGTGTTGAAAAATGAACAACACAAGCAGGTGATAATTTTCACTGCGACCCGCTCTGATACCGATAGATTAGCTAAACTGCTTGCAGAAGAAGGCTTAGAAACGGCGGCATTAAGTGGTGACTTAAATCAATCTGCCCGTAATCAGATTATGGATAAATTCAGCCGTGGCCAACAAAAGATTTTGGTGACCACTGACGTTGCATCGCGCGGGTTAGATTTATTAAACGTGTCATTAGTGATTAACTTTGACATGCCAAAATTTGCCGAAGAGTATGTTCACCGTATTGGCCGAACTGGCCGAGCTGGCGCTAAAGGTGATGCGATCTCATTAGTTGGCCCTAAAGACTGGGAAAGCTTTAAAAAGATCCAAGTATTCTTACGTAAGAATTTTGACTTCTCGACCATTGAAGGTCTACAAGGAAAATTCAAAGGCTTAAAAGACAAGCCAAAAGCTGGCAGTAACAATGCGAAAACTGCCGATGTTAAAGCATCGAACAAAAAGCGCAGCACAGCGAATAAACCTAAAACAGCACCCAAACGCGATAAGCGTTTTATTACAGGTGTTGATATTGGTGACGCGCCAATGCGACGTAAGGCAAAGCCTGCCAAAATTTTAGAAAACGATAACTCAATTGTTCAAGATGATGAACAAGAGCTTGGCGAAGATTAAACCCATTTAAGCCTAATGAAGCATATGCTCTGTTAGGCAAAACAAACTAGTTCAAAAGTAAGGTGAAACATGAAAATTTGTGGCGTGGAATTAAAAGGTGGCGAAGCCATCATTAGCTTATTAACTTACGAAGTTGAAACATTCAATGTACCTGAATGTCGTCAAATCTCTTTCAGCATTTCTAAATCTGCTGAAACAGAATCTATTCGTGAGTTTCACTTTGCTTTCCACAAGTTAATGGAAGACTACAAAGTTGACGAAATCGTCATCATTGAACGTGAACAAAAAGGTAAATTTGCAGGTTCTGCTACCAGCTTTAAATTAGAATCAGCGATTCAAATCACTGAATTACCAGTGAGCATTATTAGCCCTGTTATTATTAAAGAAGAGTTAAAACGTAACCCGCCTCAAGCGGATTTAGAAACTCTTGGTCTTAAGCGCGTGCAAATGGCTGCATTTGATGCTGCATACGCACAGCAAAACCGACGTATGTACGGTAAAGTTTAAGTCAAATACCGACTTAAGCTTACGTAAACAATAAGCCTATCGATTTCCTTAATCATCAATTTGATGAAAACATTAAGATGAATTGGTAGGCTTAGTTTTATCCGCTAATTAACCATATTCCATTGGGCAAACTACAAGCTATGAGCTCAAAAAAAGCACCCAAAAATCTAGCAGACAAACCCGCTCGTAAAGCGCCGCCTAAAATGGCTGTAAAAACCAGCTCGGCTAAAGTTGCAGCCGCAAAAGATACCTTAGCAGGCCTTGTAACCAGTAAAGATGTGCAAGCAAAGCAAAAACAGCAAGCCCAGTTAAAATACCTTAATGGTTATTCAGCCAGCACCATTGAACAAGTTAAACGTCATATTGAAAATGACACCCTCGAAAACCTGCTACTAAGTCGATATCCAACTATCCATGACATACGTACCGATAAAGCCTTATATGACTACGCCATGGAGTTTAAACAGCAATTTTTAAAGCAGTCTGACCCTATATCGAAAGTCAGTTTTGATGAAAAAATCAGTTTAAGTCATCAAGCTTTGGGACTTCATACCTATGCTAATCGCGTTCAAGGTAATAAGGTCAAAGCCAAAAACGAGATTAGAATATCTTCTAGACTGCGCCATGTACCCGAACCATTATTAAGAATGGTTGTTGTGCATGAACTGGCTCACCTTAAAGAAAAAGACCATAACAAAGCTTTTTACCAACTGTGCAAATATATGACCGCTGATTATCATCAGCTCGAACTCGATTTACGCTTATTGCTCACATGTATTGAATTGGGTAAGTCGCCGTATTAGTCTGAATGAATCATAAAGTATTGGAGCCTTATCATGTACGTAGCAACCTATAGAGGCGAAGGGCGTAGAACCAAACATTATAAATCAGAAAAGGCCGCTTTAAAGTCTATTCGCAATTGGCTAAAAGATAACCTAGATAAAGGTTACTCTGTAGGATTAATGGGGCCAGACATTCCTCCTACTGAATACAATGACTGGGAACTGATCCCATTTGAAGAGCCAAAAGCTGCTTCCTTCTACTCTAGTAAAGAATGGAGCAATTTAAAGGCTGAAGCATTTGAAAAGTATGGAAACAAGTGTGCATGTTGTGGGCGTAGTCCATTACATAATGTCATCATGCATGTTGATCATATTAAACCACGCTCAAAATACCCAGCACTCGCTTTAGACATTAACAACCTTCAAATCCTTTGCGATATTTGTAATATCGGTAAATCCGATAAGTTCGAAACACAATGGCGTGAATAAAAAACTCGTACAAACAAAAAAGCCACGTTTTAACAACGTGGCCTTGTTCAATATAATGGCTGACTAACCCAAATCCATCATCATTTGTTTACTGTTAACCAGTTGTTTAAATTGAGCCATTTGCTTTTTAGGTAATACGGAAGCCTCCACAATGCTAACTTTCATTGGGTTCGCTGGGCGGCCGTTTACATGGAATTCATAGTGTAAATGCGGGCCTGTAACTCGGCCTGTATTACCGGTTAAGCCAATCACTTGACCACGCTTAACTCGCTGACCTTTTCGCACTAAAAACTTTGATAAATGCAAATAACGGGTTCTGATATTGTTATCGTGTTCAATAACAATATATTTCCCTGCAAAGCGATGGTTAGTGATCATCGACACTACACCATCACCAGGTGCCACAACACGAGTACCAATTGGTGTCGCAAAGTCAGTGCCGTTATGGGGCGATACTCGACCTGTTACAGGGTGCTTACGATGAGGGTTAAAATGCGACGATAAGCGGAACTGACGTTCTAACGGAATACGCTGGAATGCACTGGCTAAGCCTTGACCACGATCATCATAATAATTGCCATCAACATTTTGAAATGCATTGACGTTATTTCTACGGGAATTAATCCTAACGGCTTGTAGTTGCGAGATCCCAGTTGACTCACCTTCAATATATTGATCATTCATCAATACGTTAAAGGTATCACCTGCGCGTAAATCGCGAGAAAAATCTAATTTGCTCGAAAGTAGCGTTTCAATGGTTTGAATATTTGCCGCACTAAGACCAGCTCGTTGCGCCGATAAATAGAATGAACCATTAATCTCACCGCTAATAATACGATTTTGCCAAATGCCTTCGATATTAATTTCTTCAACGCCATAACTACCATCATCAAAGCGAGTAAAAATGACCTGATAAGCCGGGTTAAAGTACAATTCAAGTTTAGTGAGGTTTTGTTGTTCGTCCTGGAAGAACTGGATTCTATTACCCAAAGACAATGTATCTAATGCAAGCACGTTCAAATCGGCTTCAAGCACTTTATACATGGTTTGCTGGCCAATACCCGCTAACTCGAATAAATGACCTAAGGTATCGCCATTTTGAATCACACGTTCAAAGTTAGGTTTTATAGGTTCTACAATTTCAAATGTTGAAGCACTCGTCCCATTGGGTAAAAAGGACTCAATGTCCAAAGCCACAGGGATGCGCTGCGATGAAAACTCTTGCGGCGTTGGCCATAGCAAAGCCGCAGCAACAACAAATACGCTGGCAAGTAATAATTTTCGATGTAATACAGGTAAGTTAGGCACTTTATTCAAGCGCGCTTGTAACTGACCCCTTTTAGCTGAAAGCAATCTGGGTACCGCCATAAATACGTAAAAAAGTAATACCTTTTAGCTAAGTCGAGTCAACAATAAGATGACCTAAAGAATGCGTACTTAAGCACTAGAAGATATAGTAGCGACCCGTTATACCAAATAAATAGCCTAAAAAAAATATAATCTATCATTTGAACTGCATAAATTTGAACTCAGTATAAACCGATTGGTCACTCTAGCAGCACTCGATAACTGAACGTAATCAGCTTGAGTTAACTCTGTTATCAAGATTTAACGGCCTATTATATATTGAATTTTCAAATGGCTAAGAGCGAGTAAAATATATATTCACCTGCAATTGCTTTGCTATTAAGTCCTGTTTATTTTGGTTTTAAAAGAGCGAAACCGTCCAATGCTCTGCCCCCTAAAATTTAAACTCTGAACTCTAAACTCTAAACTCT
>NZ_MCUF01000013.1:13206-102308 GCF_002873615.1 Shewanella sp. 10N.286.51.B7 | reverse complement strand
TCTAAACTCTAAACTCTAAAACAAATTAAACATTAACAGTCTTTTTTAAAAGGTATTGGGGTGATTATTGAATTAGCAGCTTTCAATGCAGTAACCCCAAGTTAAACAAAAAGTACTCTCGACATACAAGGGCGGGAAGTTCCACACTGAACCGCCCTTCTAAGCTGCAAATTTGCTTTTACTCAGCAGCAGTCTCAACTTTGTATTCAGCTTGTAAACGGCTCACCCCAAGCCCGTTCATTTTATTCACTTTGATTTGCACGCTTATCCGCTCTTTCATCGCTTCAATATGACTAATGACGCCAATCATTTTACCTGATGCATTTAAGTTATCTAGCGCATCTAACGCAGTGTCTAATGTTTGGCTATCTAAGGTGCCAAATCCTTCATCTAAGAATAATGAATCAATACTGGTTTTATGACTGACTAAATCCGATAGTGCCAGTGCTAAAGCTAAACTCACTAAAAAGCTCTCACCGCCTGATAAAGTCCGCGTGTCGCGCACAGCATCGCCTTGCCAGGTATCTAAAACTTGTAACTCAAGCGCTTCCGATTGTTTTCTTTCCAGCAAATAACGACCTTGAAGCCTATCTAACTGACGATTCGCAAGGGTCACTAAATGATCTAATGTCAGTCCTTGAGCAAACTTTCTGAATTTATCGCCTTTTTGCGAGCCAATCAGCGAATGCAAATAAGCGATGTCATCATAATCTTGTTTTGCTTGGTTGAGCTGCTCAACCAGCTGTTGCTGACCTTGACGTTTACTTTCATCTTCTTTAAGCAAATGCGCGATTTGCCAAAGCTGTTGTTTAACTTCCGCTAATGCCGTTTCAGCTTGTTTGCTCAATTCACTGACTTCTGTAATTACCTGTTCACTATAACTTGCAATTGTTTGCTCAGTTAACTTCTCCGAGTCGTTTTGGCTAAAGCCGAGTTCCTTAGCTTGGATAATCAATTGCGCCAGTTGTGTTTTCGCTTGTTCAACTAAGGTGCTGGCTTTAACCATGCTTTGATCTAATTGCTGCTTGAGTTGCTTCAGTGCTTCTCGTTGCTCGCTTGGCATCACAGCTTGTTCAAACTCAGCTTGGCTGGCAAATGGACTGGTTAATAACGCCTGTTCAAATGCGCTACCAGCCTCGTTTAACTCAATGGTTAAACGCTGAACTTGTTGTTCATTAGCTTGACGCTGGGCAACTAACTTGTCCAGTTGCTGCTGCATATTGACTCGAACATCATTTGCTTGGTTTAACCTAAGTTCAGCTTGCTGCATTGACTGGTGACTGGCTTGTTTCTCTTGAGGACATTGTTTGTCGGCAAATAGAGCAAAACGCTGCTTGCTGGTGTTGTTCTGCTCCGCTGTCAATTGTTCGAGCTGAGAGTCAAGGACACTATTTTTAGCAGTCATATCTTGATGCTGGCTCATTAACGCTGCTATCTTTTGTGAGCATAACTGATGCTCTTGCTCTAATACTCCTTGCTGCTCAAACGCTGTTTGCCATTGGGTAATTTGAATGTCTAATTCAACCAACCACGACTCAAATAGGCTCATTTCAGGCATGGTTAAGCCTGCTTGAGAGACACTAGTTTGGCTATCACCCAATAAGTCAGCAATCTGCTGCTGAGTTTCAGTCTGATGTTGCTTAAGCTCTTGTAATTTTTGCATCTGAGTTTGCGATTGCTGCTTCGTTAACATCAGTTGATTTTGCAGCTGCTCAGCATGAGCCTGTGCTTGCTGGTATTGCTCAATACATTGCTGGTGCGAAGTAGAGTGCTGCCTAATAGTTGCAAGTTGCTGGTGTAATTGCTGTTGCTGCTGCGTTGCATGTTGAATAAATTCAGCTAGCGATAGCGCATCAATCTCGCCCTCGTTTGGTGCTAAATGCCCAATCAACAATTGCTCAGTAATCTGTTGATACTCAGATAAATATTGAGTAATTTGATGTTGATTTTTTTCTTGCTGCGCAGTTAATAATTCGAGTTGATGCTGGCGCTGTTTCTTTTCAAGGCTTAACTGCTCACCTTGAGTTTTAATCAGCTGCAATGCGTCAGACTCGCTTTGAAAACGCACTTCAGTGTCACTTACATCAATGGCTTGATAATGGTCAACTAAAGGGTGCTCTTTAGCGCCGCATAAAGCACAAGGCTCACCCTGGATCAATTTAGCCCGCTCAGCGGTTAAGTTTACAATTTGCTGTTCTTGTTTAAGTAACGATTGTAAATCTTTAACCTGTTGGTTCTTTGATTGCCATTCCGTGCGCACTTGGTGAAGCTGCTGGTCAATTTGCCCTAGCTGCTCAGACAATTGCTGCGCCTGTTTTAGCTCATTATTCAGTTCTTGCTGACTTTCAAGATGCAGTTGTTGCAATTGCTGTAATCGGCTGCGAGAAACCTGCTGATCAATTAATTGTTGATACTGGGCCTGCAGTTGCCCTTCTGTGCTGCCAGCAAGTAATTGGGCAAGTTGATGCTCGCTAGCATTGAGCGCAGTTAATTTATGCTGTACTTCAACTTGCTGCGATTCAACGTTTTTCTGGTACTGCTCAAGCTGCTCTGTATGCTGAATACCTTGCACCGATTGAGCTTCGATTGCCTTGACCAGCTCAGCTTCTTTTTGGTTTAACCTAGCATAGTTGCTTGCTTGTTGTTTCCACACGGCAATATGACTTTGGATCAACTGGCCTTGTGGGAAGCGTTCAATTAACTGCTGGTTGGTTAACTTAGCTTGATTATTTTCAGTTAACTGTTGATTGAGTTGATGCTGCTCACGCTCTATTTGTTGTAATTGCGTTTGCTGTTGCTGCTTGGATTTTTGCTGCTCGGACAATTGAAAATTTAACTTTTCAATTTGCTTATCTAACGGTTCAACCTGCTGCTCAACTAACTCGATTAACTGTTGATGACTTTGCTTAAGTTGTAAATTTTCTTGTTGTTTATTCTCATGCTCAATAACAGCATCATTAAAAGTCACTTGCGCATCTTGCCCAGCTTGTTTTAGCTCTTCTTGTTGCTTATCAAGCTGGCATTTCTGCTGTGTTAACTTATTAAGCGAAGTGAATAAAGGCGCAATGATTTGCGCAGGCTCGCTGGCACTTAATTTAGCTAATGCTGGGGCTTGTGCTGAAATATCAGCTTCAGCCGCCGCTAACGTTTGCTGGCTATCAGTAAGCTGCTGGCTGGTTTTAACGCATTGCTGCGCCCAAGTTAAGTGCTGCTGAAATTGTTGCGTTTTAGCTTGTAATTGCGTCTCTTGCTGCTCTAATTGTAATGCTTCAGCACGCTTATCTACTATCGCTTCGTCCGTTAGCAGCTCAACACTGTCTGTTTTGGCCTCTAACAGTTTTAATGCTTGCTTGGCTTCGCTAAAATTCAGATGGACTTGCTCTGAGATCAAACCATAAATTTCTGTACCTGTTAGTTCTTCGAGTAACTCTGCGCGATCATTGGCATCGGCATTTAAAAAAGCCGCGAATTGCCCTTGAGATAGCATCATTGATTTAGTAAAACGCGCAAAGTCTAGGCCAGTAACCGCTTCAGTTAACTCGGTTTTTTGTTTCACTTGGCTGGCGAGTATTTTGCCTGAATCAAGTTCGGCAAGCTCGACTTGCGCATCTTGCAAATTGCCATCAATTTGACCCCGTGAGCGACGTTGGCTCCAAAAAGCGCGATAGCCTTTACCTTTTACTTCAAACTCAACTTCAGCCAAACAATCACTGGTGCCACGAGTCATTAACTCATTAGTGGTTTTCGAGATAACCGTTAATCGCGGCGTTCGATGATATAGGGCTAAACAAATGGCATCTAAGATGGTGGTTTTACCTGATCCTGTCGGGCCAGTAATCGCAAATAAACCATTTTCTTTAAACGGTGATTCGGTGAAATCGATTTTCCATTCATTTTTTAACGAGTTTATGTTTTTGAAACGTAAGCTGAGGATTTTCATGCTTTAGTCTCCTCAGATGTACTTGTTTCAACTTGGGCACCTTGTTCAACAATCTGTTCAACGACTTGATTGAATTGCAGTTTGATCCTTTCTAGCCTTTGTTGCTGTGCGAGCTCTGAAAAATCCTCTTGGGCTAAACGCCGCTCAAACACATCATTCACAGAAAGCTCTGATAAAGTTTCATTATCAAGCTGCGCTATTTGTTGCTGACGTTGACTGCGAGCACGCTTAAGTTGCAACACCTCAACCGCTAAAGGTTCTGTGATGTCAGCAATACGACTCTGTAAATCACTCAAGAAGTCTTGTTGTGCAACTTCGATACTAAGCCAAGTCGTTTCTGGCTCGGCATCAGCCGATTTCACTGTAAATTCAGCCAAGCTTGCTTCAATATCAACTAAACTGCCTTTTAAGCTTGCCATAGCCTGAAATCGAGGCACGTCAATAGCGTTTACTTTAGCTAATTTATCTTGCTTAAATTCAACCAGAAAGACACTTTTTTGCCCAGTCAATTCATCAAAGCTTAATGGGATCGGTGAACCGCTATAACGAATGTGCTCAGTCTTAGCGATTTTTTGTGGCCTGTGAATATGACCTAAGGCAATGTAGTCCGCTGCGGGAAACAGAGATGCATTAAATGCATCAAGACTGCCGATGTAAATATCCCTGACAGATTCACTGGTGCTAGCTCCAACCGTGGTTAAGTGCCCTGTAGCAATAATAGGTAATGGCTTATCCTGTTGCTGATTAAGCAGTTGTGCACGCTCAAAACATTGTTCATACAAAGAGGCGATTTCATTACCCAGCTTGCGTTGTTTATCAGTACTAGACTCACCAGATTGGCTTAGCACCAAATCCCTAGGGCGCAAATATGGCAATGCGCAGATAATGGCACAAGGTTGTTGATGTTTATCCTTTATCACTAATACATGCTCATCAACATTGTCGAGTGCCCCTGGAATAACAGTGGCATTAAGACATGCAAGCAATTGCTTGGACTCACCTAAGGTGGCTACAGAATCATGGTTTCCGCCCAATACGATGAGCTGACAACCTGTCTGTTGAATATCGACAATAAATTGATTGTAAAGGCTACGAGCATAACTTGGCGGCGTTCCAGTATCGAAAATATCACCCGCAACAATTAACGCATCAACATCATGTAATTTGATCTGCTCAAGCAACCACTGCATGAATAATTGATGTTCGTTGGCACGGCTTTTTCCGTAAAAATTCTGCCCTAAATGCCAATCTGATGTATGAATAATGCGCATAGCAACCTATAAAACTGAATGTGGTAGTTAACCTCAGCACAAATGAGCTGAGTTAATGTATTTGGACAACGCCAACCATACTAATTTTACCGTAATTGTTAACCGTATTGGGCCCATAATAATTTAAAGCTCATTAAAAACGACATTGTTACAACAAGAGGCTTAATAATCTTCACACCTTTTGACATCACTAAACGTGAACCTAACGTCGCGCCAATGGCTTGGCCAACCAGCATAATCAAACCTAAAACAATGAAGACTTGCCCGCCAATCAGAAAGAAAATCAATGACGATATGTTAGTGGCAAAATTCAGGATTTTTGCATGGGCCGTTGCTTTAGCAAGCCCGTATCCTGCTAGTGATACAAACGCTAATGCAAAAAAGCTTCCTGTACCTGGACCAAAGAAACCATCATAAAAACCTACCCCAAGCGCTGCGGTAAAAGCAAACATGGTAGGGGTTAATACTTGTTGCTTATCTTCTTCAGATATCTTTTTTGAAAATAAAAAGTAACAACCAATCGCTAATATCAGAAATGGCAAAACCAGCTGTAAAATACTGACATCAATCATTTGTACTATGATGGTGCCCACTGCAGCGCCAACGAATGCGCAAATGATAGATAGCTTTGCCTGTTTTAGATTAATCATCCCTTTGCGAATAAAATATAAACTGGCAAAAAAGCTGCCACCACAAGCTTGAAGCTTATTGGTTCCTAATGCTGCAGCTGGGGGCAATCCAGCCCACATCAATGCAGGGATGGTCAAAAGACCTCCACCACCAGCTATGGCATCAATAAAACCTGCAAGAATGGCAACAAAAAATAATATGATGGCGAGTTGTAGGGTCAGTTCGAACATGAGGTGTGTCTTTAATTATTATTTATAGGCCATTAGACCTGCTTTACATATAAATTTCAAAAGCTATCTAAAACAAATGTGTTTTTGTGTTTTGAAAGCTCGAACTTGTATAAAACCTTTAACGTTTATGCTGTTAAATTGTTCTTTTTCGATGAAAAAGATAATAAAAAAGGCAACCTAAGTTACCTTTCTTGCTATCCGAGTATCTTGTGACTTACTCGTTTAAAAACCCCAAAAGAAGTTGGTTATTAAAAACAGTATCAACATACTAATAAAGTTAATAATCAAGCCTGCTCGCATCATTTCAGATTGTTTGATATAGCCAGAGCCGAAGACAATGGCATTTGGCGGTGTGGCAACCGGCAGCATAAACGCACACGATGCCGCGATACCGATCACCACAGAAATCATCACAGGTGATAGACCTAAAGGTTCAGCAATTGCGGCAAAAACGGGTACGAGTAATGCGGCACTCGCGGTATTACTTGCAAACTCAGTCAGCATTACGACAAAAGCAATCACGGCAATCACAAATAAAGCCATATGTGCGTTACCAAAAATGTCGGTAACAAAGTGAGCTAAAAATACACTGGTGCCAGTCGCTTTTAGTACTGCACTTAGTGTTAAGCCACCACCAAATAAGATAAGAACGCCCCAGTCTGTAGTTGACTCAATCTTCTTCCAATCAACTAATTTAAGGCCCGCAAGTACAACCACTGCGCCAAGTGCGACAATAGTATCAAACTTACTGATCCCGCCTAATGCCTGAGCTAGAGGTTTACTGAATATCCAGCAACATACAGTGGCTAAAAAGATGACTAAGGTCAGTTTGCCACTCAGAGACAGTGATTCTGTTTCAGCCTTTATTTCACATTTCGCAGATAAGTCTGGCTTTAAATACAAGTACAATGCAATCAACATGGCTGGCAACATTAACGCCACAGTAGGCAAACCAAACGCTAACCAGTCACTGAAAGTCAGTCCGACTTGCGCAGCTGCGATGGCATTAGGTGGACTACCGACTAATGTTCCTATGCCACCGATATTAGCCGAATAAGCGATACCCAGAAGCACAAACAAGTAAGTGGTTTTATGATCTTTAAATTCAAGTTGATGCAATATCCCTAAGGCAAGCGGCAACATCATTGCTGCAGTAGCAGTATTACTGATCCACATTGATAAGACGGCAGTTACTGCAAAAAGTAAAAAACACGCGATACTGAGCTTACCTTTAGAAAGTTGTAATACCTTCTGAGCAATCAATTTATCTATACCCTGATGATTTAGCGCTGCAGCTAAAACAAAACCACCAAAGAATAAATAAATGATCGGGTTGGCAAAGTTGCTCATTGCCGTTTGAGTATCAAACACCCCTAAAAAAACCGCGATAATAGGAATTAAAATCGCTGTAATACTGATATGAATGGCTTCGGTTAACCACAGAACTGCCGCAAAAATTAGCAACGACAAGCCTGTATTGACCCCCGGTTCAAATGGTAAAAAGTGATAAAGCAAAGCGAATAATGCAATGTTGCTAAACAAGATAATAAAATCTTTTTTGTTCTTCGCTGTTGTTGATGACTTATTCGGTATGTTTTCCATTAAAGCGCCCTCCTTTTGTTTTTTATGGAGAACAATGTAAAGCACACCGATGACTAAGATAAAGCCCTGTTTTTCAGTTAATTTATTACTTTTGAAACATACTAAACTGTGAGCAACTCCTCACTTAGCAGCTAACTTGAGAGCCAAGCGATCAGTGACCTTGCTTAAGTTGTGGTAATTAAGTTCCAAATAAGCTCATTTCTGGGGTGTCGCTTCAATTACTGAATGTTTGAGCTCATTCAATAACTGTGAGATAGATCTAATATCGCAACAACTCATCTGGCGCAAAGCGACCTTATTAACAAGAACGTGAGCAAGCTCTAAATCTGAAGCACAAAAAAACCTACTCAAAAGGTAGGTTTTAAATGGGCTTTATATCTTGTATCGAATTATCACTTCTAGTTCAATTGAACACTACTGCCCGAGTAAATAATCAAGCCCACTACAAATCGCTGCGACTTGCGCCAAAATACAGTTTTCAGCATCAGATAAAGGACTATCAGGGTATACTTCTGTCGTGGTTTTATACTGGGCTTGAGTTAAGCCTGCACATAGACCTAGTTCACCACATGGATAGTTTATTACTCCAAATTGAGCTAATTCAACGCCGATTAATTTGCCGTCATCGTCAGCGGGGGCAATATGAGTAACTTCCTCTACGCCTTTAATAATGGCTCGTTGAAACTCTGCTTGAGGGTTTTCAGTATCGCCCACTAAATAAAAACCATCAGGAATATTCCAGTTATGATTCACGATGCCATCTCTGGCAGCTAAAGCTGGTCTAAATTCTGAATTATCAGTGTCAGTAGTTTCATGCAAGTCAATATGAGCAAGCACATCGACATTGAGCTCTGCCATCACTTTGAGCAAGGCTGCGGACTCTTCTGCAGGACTATTAGTATAGAACGAGCGATTAGGATCGACTGCATTTGGGTTCCAGCGGTTAATGGTTTCGTATCCCCAAGGACTGACACAAGGTGCTACGATAATATTAAATTGCTCTGCATACTGCTTTGCTTTGGTTTCTACAAAGCGAGTAGCGCCTTGAACGCCGCTGGTCTCGTAACCATGCACACCACCTGTGATTAAAACCACTGGTTTACTCTCGTCCCATGCACTTCGGATCAAGAGTAAAGGATACTTGTTAGCATCATATGACAGTGCGCCATATTGAGAAACGCTAAATTGTTCACGCAAAGCATCAATCTTGTTGACGACCTCTTGCTGATAACTGCGTTTAACCTGTTGCTGTGACAACCATTGCTGCTTATGTTCATCAGACCATTTTTGGCCAGTGACACCAATGCTATAAGGCTCGTTAGTTTGCATATCCATCCTAGTATTGTTTTTATTTTGATGTAATTAACCGTTTTGCTAGTTTACCCTAGCTCATTAAACAAAGGTTTTATCACTTAACAAGCCCCAGTTACAAGAACTTAGGCAACGGGAGAATGATCCTTGACTGATAAGCTGTAAGAAAAAAAGCGCGTGTCTTTAACAAATCCTATTTTTTCATACACTGACTGAGCAGGAAAGTTAACTTTAGCAGTCCCTAAGTCCACCCGCACAGCACCTATACCTCTGGCAAGTTCAATTGAACATTCAATCAGTTTGTTCGCAACGCCTTGATTTCTTGAATCAACATCAACAAACAAATCATTTAGCACTAATACCTTTCCTAACTCTACTGAAGAAAACGTCTGATAATTAAGTACAAAGCCAACGACTTGGTTTTTATCGTTATAAGCTGCAAAGATGAATGCATCCTGATTTTTTAAACGATCTGATAAATAACCTACATACTCACTTTCTGGCGAATTAACACTGTAAAACGCCATATATTGGCTAAATAAAGGCAAAATATCATTAAAGTCGGTCAAAGTTATACGGTTAATAATCATCGTTTCCCTCGTTGATTGTTTTACGTTATTGCCTTTTGATTGTGGTTAGTATTTATCCTTAAGACTCTAACCACATCATTGTTTATCAGCCGCACTGAATAAGGCATGTTATAAATTTAAGTGTTATAAACCTGAGTTCTCTAGTTCTAATTCATCTAACCCTAACTGCTTGGCATAACTCATGTTAGGCACAATTCTGAGCTCAAATCTCAAAATCTTATGGCAAGCCTCATAAAACGCTTCACCAAGCCATTGCTTATCATATTGTTCCAGCGCCCTTAATATCGCATCAGCCCCAGAGCCTTGCTTAATCGAGTCTGGCGCCATTGCATCAATAAAACTTGCCACTAAACCATACAAATCTTTTTCTGCATCACCTTCCACCGACCATAAGTTAGGATCCGCGTATTGAGCAGCATAATGGCTTGCAGCAATATCAGAACCAATACCAAAATTCACCAAAGTGGCTTTTTCATCACGGCAGATTATATTTTTAGGACAAATTGCTCCGTGGTGGATATCAAGACTGTGAAGGTACTGTAATGCCGTAAGTAGTTGCACGAACCACAAACGTGGTTGGCCAACTTCAATCGATGGTACTTCATCAAGACCGACACCTTGTACCCAATCCCTTGCAATAAATAAATCATCTGATTGCGGTAACTGTCCGAAAGCTAAAACACGCTCAACATGCGGGTGATAGATTTTAGCTAAACTGCGGTACATATTACTTAAAGTGTGCCATTGATTATCAACATCTTGGTAAACGCTCACACAACATGGATAATTACCTTGAAGGTGCATAGCACGCCAGAGTTGGCTTCGTGATGTTGCTGAAATGAATTTGTCTAAGCGGTAATGATGGTCAACCACTGCGCCTTGTTCAACGTCGATTTTTTGCGGCAAAGTATCACACACACCTAAATCAATTAGGGCAGATAAATCGCAACGAATTGCATCTAAATCGATTGTGCTGCCTTTGGCAGCTGCGCGATACCATTGATAAATACGTGGTTGGAGCGTTTTCTCGGCCAGTTCCAGAAATGCTTTGGCATAAGCTTTAATATCTTCGCTGGTATTAAGAGAGTCTTTAATATCAATAAATTCTACATCTGCATCTTCTGAGATAAAAATACAGTTTTCAGCCCAACCACCAATGGTGTATCCACGGCGATGGATTTGCTGAAGTCCCGTGACACTGCGTCGTAAGATTTCTAATAATTGATAAGTGGTTTGTTGCTCAATATCGAAAATATTAAGTGGTACGCCTCGCGGCATTCTAATCGGTAGCACCACTTGCTCACCGTCTTGAATTAATGGCGCACAAAATGGCACACAGCTACAGCCTGACAACGACTGAATGCGCTTAAATTCATCACGCAATTTCTGCTCATGGGAGTTCGCTTCAATAGCATCTTCAAACTGGCTTGTTACTAATATCTTCAATAACCAGGGTGCAGTCCAACCACCTGGATTATATTCTGACTGCCAGACCTCTAAGCCTTGCTGTAAGAATAAACATTTGAGTTTAATAAAGTCCTGAATTTTATTATTTCGCTGCTCAACTAATGCCACCTGGCCTATGGTATCTAACACCATTTCTTTTTGGGTTTCGGTAACAGGATGAATATGAGGCGCTGTTAAGCCCCATTCTTTGGTTAGCGCAGCGATAATTTTTGCAGGGGTGTAAATACTCAGTTTACCAGTGTCTTTCTCAACAAGGATTTCTTCGCCTTTTCGGCCAGTGACAAATACCATGCCCTGACACCAAGGCGCATATACACCAACAGGAATTTTGTTCTTTAATTTTCCGGCTAAAACCCGTGCAACATAATTGGCTTTCGACAAGCTATTGTCCACATGGCGACCATCTAAAGACCACGCGTGAAGTCCGGCATTTAAGCGGCCAATATAGCCTTTCACATCGACAACATACACGCCAAATTCACCGACAACGAGCGCATCGACTTCCATCGCTTGACCGGTATGAGTAGGGATCTCTACATTGGTTAGGAGTAAATAATCTTCTGGGAGTTCGTCGGATAAAAGAGAAAATGCCCAACGTTCGGCGTCGTTGACTGGGGTACCAAAACTAATATGTCTTGCCATTGAGAATGCGACTCCATTAATAATTATTGTTATCTATCTTCTGCATATGGCTACATCCTATAATAGAAAGACACAAAAAAACCACCTAAAAGGTGGTTTTTGTTTTCATTAACTTAACAGTCATTAATTGGTTAAATGATGAATCAATTATCTAACTGAATAATCTTCATATTTCTTGCAGTATTTTCTGCAGAAAATGATATTACCATCTGTTAGTTTGACGATATTAATGAGTGTGTGAACAATGACCACTTTCATGATCATCGTCAGCAAACTCATCATCACCTTCTTGATGTTGCATTACGCCCCACCCGTCAGTCATGCCATCGAACTCTTGTGCAAACGTGTTTAGCTCTATTTCTTTTGCGACTAAATCATCATAAGTAGGCACCATGTTTAAACAAACAATCAGCTCCCACTTTTCGATTTCTTCACTGAAGTTAAGCTCAAGCTCACCGTTAACATCTTTTTGAGCTAACGCTTCAAGTGCAGACTCTGCATCGCGTTGGTCATCAAAAATAAGAAAGAAGTCAACATCCAAGGCTACCGATAAATCGATGCCAGATTCAGCCATTGCGGCTAACATTTTACCATTATCATCATCAGGGAATTGCATTATTCTGTCCTTATGCACTAGCAACAATTTTAATGAACTCGCCATTGAATTCAATGACATCGCCCACAACACATTTCTTACGCTTGCGAGTATCAACTTCGTTATTTACTTTAACGAAACCTTCAGAGATAACGTGCTTAGCTGCGCCGCCGCCATCTACTAAACCTTGTACTTTTAATACTTTATATAACTCTACAAACTCATCACCACTTAATAGTGGGAATTCTGCAACTTCGCTGCTCATTGGATATTGGCCTTTGCTCATAAATATGTCGGCTATTATACCTGAACATGAATTAATACCAATCTTAAAACCCACCGACTCATGTAAAGGCTAACTCAATTCCTATTAGCAGGCGTCGAGCATACTGACAGGATCCGGATGAATATAGTTGAAACCAAGCTGCTTGCAAATTAAATCGCCGATTATTGTTTTACTCGGTAATGTTTGTTGATTGAATTCAGGAGCGCTCAAACCTAAATGAATCGCTGCAGCCCGATAAAACTCCGCTCTTGTTGGGTGATGAGGTGCTGCTAAATTATATATGCTCGCAACTGGTTTACCTTGCTCAGTTGCAGATAGAATGGCTTTAATAGCCTGAATACAATCATCAAGATGAACAAGGTTCACCGCTACATTCCCACCTGCAATATCTTGCCTTCCAGCAAAAAACTTACCAGGGTGCCTTTTAGGGCCTATTAAACCTGAAAAGCGAATAATGCAGCTATTATTCATCGCAGTAAAATAAGACTCAGCCTTGAGCAAAACTGCACTTTTATCGTCATAAGCTTGAGCATCATTTTCATGCATATGTTGATCGCTAGAAGGGTACACCCCCGTCGTACTGATAAATATTACCCGCTTATAATTTCGGCCATCAATGAGTTGATGTAGGCGCTCAATATGATTTAGATATTGGTTCTCACCCCGCCTAAGGCCTGGTGGAATATTCACAATCAGCACTTCTGCGTCCAATAAAGGGGTTAAGCGAATACAATTTTGAGCAAGAGTTTGTTGGTTAATCAGGCTCAAATCCAGTTCAAAAGGCGTAATGCCATTCAGGGAAAGTTCATCGCAACCCTCTGGGCTTCTTTTAGTACCTGCAACTTGTATTCCAGCACTCACTAACGCTTTAGCTAAAGGCAGGCCAAACCAACCACAACCGACAATTGCAACTTTATTCATGATTTTTCCGTGTTTAAAATGGTGAGAAGAGCGAGGCGATGAATTTAAAGTAAATATATGTAGCGATTCAATAAACCATTAAATCGCTCACTCAATGATATGACTTGGATAAAAACACACAGGGCTTTGCACTTGCAAGGTGCTAACAATTTTCTCTGACAAAGAGTCGGCTTTAACGGTTTCTACAACACTGACATCTTCATCAGTTAAACAACGAAACACGGCTTGGCCGCCGCGATCATTACAGCTATAAACATGAGGTTGTTTTGAATCTCTTGACGTCATCATGACTTTAGCGATAGAACCGTCTGATAATTTCACTATCGAACCCGGAGGGTAAATGCCCAACACTTTTACCAACACTTGAATAAGGTCTTTTCCATGTTTACCCACACGGGTTTTAAAGAGAGTACCAAGGGCAACTTGCGGCGAGCCTGTTTTAAGCAACAAGCCTGCATAGTCATTTGCCAGTGCCGCTATTTGAGTCAGTTTAGGAATCTTGACTTCATTCAGCTTATTCGGATAACCGCTGCCATCAAGACACTCGTGGTGATGCAATACAATGTCTAACATTGGCGCTGGAAATAGCCCACTTCTGTCTAGCATTTCATAACCAAGATTAGGGTGGGTTTTCATATAGTTTATTTCGACAGTGGTTAAATCCTTGCGTTTACGTCTAATTGCCTCTGGGATTTTGAGTTTGCCAATATCGTGGAACACGCAACCCAAGGCTAAATCACGAAGTTCACTGTGACTAAGACCAAGACTATTGGCCATCATCATAGATAGCACTGCCACTGACACACTGTGTTGAGTTAGGCTGGGCTCTTTATCCACACTGGTGACAAAAACAAGTTCAGGTTGCTTGCTTTCCAATAGATGGGTCATCAATTGCTCAACAACACTCGCCGATTCACGATAAGATAATTGCGGTTCGCTGACGACCTTACTGAAAGCTGGCCTGAGATCACTTGCTGCTTGGTTAAACCTTTTCTGACCTGAATGAACGGATTTCTTTATTGCACCTTGGATATCAAATTCTGGAACAGCATCTTCTACAACAACGTCTTCTATTTCTTCATCATTAGCCAGTAAATGCATGCCATCAATCACGGTGACATATGTGATATCTAAACTGTTTATCAATTCTATTTCGGCTTGAGAGGTCACTGGGACTTTGTTTCTAAAGAAGGGGTTATTGAACCACGACAGTGGAAGTTTGACTGTTAAGCCAACCACTAGTTGTGACAAAGGTATGTTGATTGATTCCGTTTTTGACACTATTGCTTACCTTCGAAATATCCATTTAATCCATTGGGCAATTGCACTGAGTAGGGTTAGCGCCCTACTCTTTAAGCTTATTTACTATCAATCTTCTCATCAGTACTTTCAATATTTGCTGTTAATGGCTGTGACGATTGCTGTGACGATGATTGTGCTAATGGTTGCGTTAACGCACTGCTGTTTCTTGGTCGATTATAATGTTTAATATGATGATCATCGACCGCTTGTTCTAACAGCTGTTTATCATTATCCGTATCAAGCGCAGAAGTTGGCTCTTGTGTTTGCTCTTGCTCTTTTAAGCTTTCTGCTTGCTGATAGTTTGTCTCTTGTTGCCAATCATTAAAATAATAGTTCAATCGTTTTGATTTAAGTAAATAAATACAAGACCAAAAGATAAATAACGCATCTAATGCAAAGCTCACTCGAAACAAAAAGTCATCATGCATAAGCCGTTGATTTAATATTATGGCATCGACGGCTAATAATAGCCAAAGTCCATATTTAATCTTATTAAATAATGGCCTAGCAAACTGAGGTGCTCGTTTTCTTTCTGCGATAACCAATGCATATATAATAACGGCACCGACACCTGCCCCTAACGCCATTAAGAAATCGATTTTGTCAGGGTAAAATAATCTGACTAATCCTGTTCGGTCGTTGAACTGCGTTAACGACGCCGCAAAGACACACCAACCACGAGCAAGAAATATCAGTATCAAATACAAAAAAATGGGCGGTTTAATGTGGCCTTTGTCATCTAGCCAAGTGATATTACTGAAATTCACTGAATACCTATTGTTAGCTTATTAACGATTAAGATTTTTAAATCTTTTACTTATCTAGTAAACATGAGGGCAAACCCTCATAAAACAAGCAATGGGTTAAATCTACACCGCAAAACCAGTGTAAACCAAAAGTATAAGCTTACTGAATTTAATTTAATGACATTTGAGACTTTTGCAGAGCACAACCCACCATCGCGAGTTGAGCTCACATCAATAATTAGTTAGCCGTTTAGTAATGCCAGTAGTTGATCTTCATCCATGACTTTAATGCCTAAATCCTGTGCTTTAGCAAGTTTAGAACCTGCCGCTTCACCAGCAACTAAACAATCAGTATTTTTTGAGACACTCCCAGCCACTTTGGCGCCCATTGCCTGTAATTGCGCTTTAGCATCATTTCGGTTTAACTGAGTTAACGTACCCGTTAATACCCATGTTTGACCTTTAAGGCTTAACTCTGCTTCATCGACAGCTTCTATTGCAGGCCAATTGACCCCTGCTTCAATGAGCTTATCTATTACTTCAAGGTTATGTGGCTGAGCAAAAAAGTGACTAATATGTTTTGCCACGATAGCACCTACATCGTCCACTTCCATCAACTCATCTACATTCGCAGCTTTTACTGCATCTAAGGTTTTATAATGACTTGCAAGATTAGCCGCTGTTGCTTCACCTACTTCACGAATACCTAATGCATAAATAAAGCGCGACAAGGTCGTTGTTTTAGCATCATCTATTGCGGCAATTAATTTAGTGGCTGATTTCATTGCCATTCGCTCAAGCATAGTGACCATTGATGCGGTAATGGTGAACAGCTCTGCTGGGCTTTGCACCAGTTCTTTATCAATCAGCTGCTCAACCACTTTATCACCCATACCATCGATATTAAGCGCTTTACGTGAGGCAAAATGTTTGATGGCTTCTTTTCGTTGCGCTTCACAAAAAAGCCCGCCACTACAACGGGCAACAGCCTCGCCTTCAAGACGTTCAACTAAACTCTGACACACTGGGCACTGGCTTGGAAATGTAATATCTTTAGCATCTTCTGGACGCTTTTCAGGCACAATAGCAACGATTTGCGGAATTACATCTCCCGCGCGGCGAATAATCACAGTATCACCCACTTTTACGCCTAAACGAGCGATCTCATCGGCATTATGTAATGTGGCATTCGATACAGTGACACCGCCAACGAATACAGGCTTAAGGCGAGCTACAGGTGTGACCGCACCAGTACGGCCCACCTGAAAATCGACCTCTTCAAGTAAGGTCATTTCTTCTTGCGCGGGGAATTTATAAGCAATTGCCCAGCGCGGAGCTCGCGCAACAAAGCCCAAAGTCGTTTGCTTGGCAATGTCATTGACCTTAATCACCACACCATCAATTTCATAAGACAGTGCGCTTCTTCTGGCCATAATATCAGCGTAGTAGGCAAAAACTTCAGGCAGTGTGCTGCACACTTTAACTTCTTGGCTTAAAGGTAACCCCCAGTCTTTTAACTGGTTCAATTGGCCAAAATGGCTATCAGCTAAAGGGGAAACTTCACCTTCAACGACACCCAGTGCGTATGCATAAAAGCCTAATGCTCGGGTCGCGGTGATTTTGCTGTCTAATTGACGCAAGCTACCTGCAGCAGCATTACGCGGATTAACAAATGCCTTATCCCCTTTACTTAATTGACGCTCGTTTAATGCATCAAATGCCGCTTTGGGCATAATCACTTCACCGCGCACTTCTAGTAATTCAGGAAAGTTATCACCACGGAGCTTAAGTGGCACAGAATTAATCGTACGGACATTGTCAGTAATATCTTCACCAACTGCACCATCGCCACGGGTCGCTGCACGCTCTAATATGCCATTACGGTATAAAATACTGACGGCTAAGCCATCAAGCTTTGGCTCACAGCAATAACTTACCGTATCCACTTTATCGGTAATACGCTTATTAAATGCTTCAAAATCTGCCTCTTCAAAGGCGTTATCTAAACTCAGCATCGGTTTTAAATGAGTGATTTGATCAAACTTAGCCAGTGGTGCACCGCCAACGCGTTGTGTCGGAGAATCACTACTGATTAATTCAGGGTGAGCGGTTTCAATGGCGATTAAGCGCTGCATTAACCTATCGTATTCTGCATCTGGAATGCTTGGCGCATCATCAACATAATAACGAATGTTATGACCATGAAGTTCACTGCTGATTTGCTGTAGTTCGTTTTTAATGTCTTGCATAAAATCACTCATCTAAAGACAAATGAGGCCGCAAGTGCGGCCTCATTTAAAAAGGTTAAATCTAATTAGGGGTTAAGATACAGCCCTAATTCTAGCTAAATATTGTTGTTTGTTGGTTTCAGTCCAGGCTAAACGTTTATCGTCCATCACTTCTGCGCCTAAATCATCAGCCAGTTGCTGTGCTGAATTAAGCATAATGGAGAAGTTCATTAATGGATCACCATGACAAGGAAGCGTCATAAATAACACCACACCTTGAGTAACAAACTGCTCCATATTATCAGGATCAAATACGCCCGGCTTTAGCATGTTCGCCATAGAAAATAGTACTTTACCATTGCCAGCGTTATCTAGATGACGATGGAATATGTCCATATCGCCGAACTTAAAGTTCAATGATAATAAGCAAGGTAATAGCTCTGCGCCATGGAGTTGCTCGCCATCACGTGCGATAACGTGTAGCACTAATACATCTTGTGGATCGCCTAATGGCTCTTCTGTTTCGGCCACAGGTTGCGAAATAGCAGGCTCTACTGGGGCTGGCTGTGCAATAACTTGTTCTGTGTGAGCTTCGGCGCCAAAATCAACCGAAGTTTCATCTACATAGGTATCTTCAACATAGGCGTTATCATGTGTTTGGTAATTTTCAGCGGTGAGATCAAGTTTAACGGTATTCTCTGTTGTCGTCGCTTTTGTACTGGTTGAGGCACCAACAACTTGCTGGGCAGGTTCAAAACTGTCTTCAGCAAATAACGCCTGTTGAGTTGGAACATGCGTTTCAACCTCTTGGGCTGCAGTTTCATTGACTGTTTCAGCAGAAATTTGTGGCTCTACAGCGGCGGTTTTTAATACCGGTTCTTTGCGGCCAGGATTATAACTTGGTGCTTGAGCATTTACAGCCGATTGATTTTGTAACCCAATGCCCTTTTTAGAGCCCGCTTCATTGACTTCAACATCGTTATGCGAAGTCCCTGTTTGCATTAGTGGCGGAGTGATATTTGCAGTGTCGTTTGCAGTGAAAGTATCATCGTCATCGTCACTTTTAACACGTCTTACTTCACCAATACCATCGGCATCAAAACCTTGTGAGTCACGTTGCTGTGATTGATCTTTATAAAACCCAGTCATTGGGTTGTCTTTTAGTGTTTTAGGTTGTTGTTTACGAATTGACCAAAAACCATGAACTAGTACTGCGATAATTGCTATTGCACCTAGTACAAACAAAACCAGTTGAAAATCTTCCATTGGTGACCCTGTAATCCTGTTTATTCCGCGTCGGCTAGTGCCACCGCTTCATCGATATCTACTGCGACTATACGTGAAACGCCCGGTTCATGCATAGTGACACCTATTAATTGATCAGCCATTTCCATCGTTATTTTATTGTGGCTGATATAAATAAATTGCACACTTTGTGACATCTCTTTTAGTAAGCGACAAAAACGCTCAACATTGGCATCATCTAAAGGTGCATCAACTTCATCCAACATGCAAAAAGGTGCTGGATTGAGCCTAAATATGGCGAATACTAATGATAAAGCGGTTAGCGCTTTTTCTCCACCACTAAGAAGGTGAATTGTACTATTCTTCTTACCTGGTGGTTGCGCCATAATGGTCACACCCGTTTCAAGTAAGTCATCATCAGTTAATGCAAGGTAAGCTTTACCGCCTCCAAACACTTTCGGGAACAATTTTGATAAGTCAGCATTAACCGCATCATAAGTCGTTTTAAATCGACTGCGGGTTTCCTTGTCTATTTTTCGAATAGCTTCTTCAAGACTCGATAAGCCTTTATTTAAATCATCATCCTGATTATCTAAATAGGCTTTACGCTCACTTTGCTGCTCAAATTCTTCAATAGCGGCAAGGTTAATTGCCCCTAAATGGCTAATTCTAGATCGAACTTTATCTAGATCTTTCTGCCAAGCACTGACTTTAGCTGCTTCAGGGATCTGTTTTAGCACCGCCTGAATATTTATTTGTTGCTCTTCCAGCAATTGGTATTGGCCATTAGCCTGACCTTTTAAACCTTCACGACGTAACTTTAACCCGCTGAGAGTTTGAGTCAAGTTTTGAAGTCCACCAAGCTGTTGTTTTTGAATCAATACCGCACTATCTAGCCGAGATTGTAGCTCAGCCTGTTGAGTACGGTTTGAATTTAACAATTGTTGCTTTGATTGCTGAATATCAAGCTGCTGAGCAAGCTGTTGCTGAAGTTGTTCCAGCTGTTTATCACCTAAACTTTCACTGCTTTGCTGTTGAGTCAAGCTCAACTGGCTAGCTTGTTCTACCAATACATCACATTGCTGCTGTTGTTTAGTCAGCTGTGCTTGCGTCACCGCAGCTTGAGTTTGCAATTTTTGCAATTGCTGTCGCAAAAGCGAGACCTCTCGATCATGCTGGCTTCGTTTGGTTTTGTACTCACGTAATTGATGACTTGTGGTTTGCCAGTCTTCATTGGCTTTTTGCTGTTCAGTCACCTGCTGTTGATGTAACTGGCTAAGTCGCTCAGTTTCTGCGGTTAACTGTTCTACATTGCGTTTACCAAGAGCAATTTGTTTGATGCAGTTTGCTACCTGTTCATCCAGGTTTGCTCGCCTACGTTGATTATCATTTTGCTGCTTAAGCAGGCTTTGACGTTGAGCATCAAACTTACTGCACTCAAGCTGCAACTGATGACATTTTGCTTGCGCCGCACTCATTTGAGCATGAACATCGGCAACTTGCTGTGTTAACTCACTCACAGACACTTGCTCATTGAATAATTGATCTTGTAATTGTTCAATTTGAGTCAACAGTTGCTGACGTTCATTTTTCAGTGCAAGCTCTGACTGTTTACCTTCAGACTTTGTGATAACAAAGCCATGACCAATTAGATAGCCATCTTTACTAGCGATTAATGCGTGTTCATTGGTTACTTCACTCGTCGTCAATAATTGTTTCGCATGACCGATACTGTCAGCCCAAATCACTTGTTCTAACCATGGGCTTAAATTAACTGGTGCGCTTAATTGCTCAGTTATATAGGCAGATTCACGTAGGTTAAAACCTAAATCATCTTTCACACATACATCAGTATTTAATGACTCTTTTTGCACTGAAACCGCAAGTACACCTTGAAGAACTAAGTCAACCGCTTGCTCCCAACCTTGGGTCACCTCAACAACTTGCCATAGTGCTTGACGATCTTCGGGTTCATTATTGCTAAGCCATTGATCAATTAACTCATGACGGGCAACCACTGAGGTTAAATGTTGTTTGTTTTGCTGATACTGCTCACTGATCTGCTGTAAACTTGCTTGCTTAATCGCCAGCTCTTCAGAGAGCTGATGTTTTACTTCATCTTCTATTTCAAGCTGCTGGGTAAATGCTTTTATTTGCCTATCGAGTTCAGTTAACTCAGCTTGATTATTCTCATCATTATTGTGTTGCAGCTCTGTATTGAGCTCAATCAATTGCTGCTGTTGCTGAGATAAACTCAATTGCTGATGCTGTAATTTGTTTTGAGTCAGTGCAGCTTCCATTTTTGCATTAGATACCGTATCCGATAACACGCTTAAATGTTGTTGAAGATCAGAAGCTTTGTCATCAACATCTTGTAACTGCTCGTCAATGGTTTGCAATTCATTTTCGCCAAGCTCTAAAGCAGGCATCAGCTCTGCAACATGATGAGTAAGCTGCTTTTCTTGTACAGTCAGAGCCTGCAGCTCTTCTGCTGCAACCCCTTGCTGATTGATTATGTCTTGTAATTGTTTTTCAAGCTGAGAGTCTTGTTGCTGTTGATGCTTTAATTGCTGCTCAAGCTTAGCAAGCTCGGTTCCAGCTTGATAAAACTGCGCAACAAGGTTTTGCTCCGAATCTGATAAGTCAGCTAACTGAGATGTTAATTGTGTAACGGTGAGTTCAGTGCTTTTGCCATCAGCATTGGCGGCTGCAATGCTAACATCAAGCTGCTGCATTTCTTTGGCTAAGCCATCGGTTTGATTTTGCAGTTCTTGATAACGCATGACTAACAGCTGAGCATGTAAGTCACGCTCTTGTTGTTTGAGCTCTCGATATTGTTTTGCAGCTTGTGCTTGCTGATCTAATTTTTCTAACTGGCTGCCAAGTTCTAGTCGTATATCGTTTAAACGCTCAAGGTTTTCACGGGTATGTCGAATGCGGTTTTCTGTTTCACGACGACGTTCTTTGTAACGAGATATTCCTGCCGCTTCTTCTATGAAGACTCTTAATTCTTGAGGTTTAGACTCAATCAGTCTTGAAATGGTCCCTTGCTCAATAATGGCATAGCTGCGCGGTCCAAGACCTGTTCCCATAAATAGATCTGTAATATCTTTGCGACGACATTTTTGACCATTGAGAAAATAATTCGAATCGCCTTCACGACTCACTTGGCGCTTAACAGAGATTTCTTGATAACTGGCATATTGGCCCGACAATCTGCCATCTAGGTTTTCAAAACTGAGCTCGATACTGGCGACAGATACGGGTTTACGGGCACTGGAACCGTTAAAAATAACGTCCATCATTGAGTCGCCACGTAAATGTTTGGCACTGCTTTCCCCAAGTACCCAACGCACAGCATCAATCACATTGGACTTGCCGCAGCCGTTCGGGCCAATAATCGCCGTGAGGGGTTGGTTAAAGGGAATTTTTGTTGGGTCAACAAACGACTTAAAGCCAGCAAGTTTTATTTGTTTTAATCGCATTGTGCTTGTTTGGTCGTCCGTAAGGATGAAAAGTATTATTTTATAAGAAAGACTTATATAACTAACTTTACCAATCGCGCTGCATTTTGTAACGATTTTTATGACTTAAACACACTTTAAGGCTTGTTTTCCGACCAATGCGTCACCACAATCAGTAATAAGCAGTTTTTTCAAGGACGTATTAGATGGCAATCCAACCCGTAAAAAGTGGCGTTAACTATTTTCTAGATGGCTTTAAGCTGATTAAACAGCCAGGTCTTCGTACATTTGTATTCATTCCATTAATGGTTAACTTAATCTTGTTTTCAACCGCGATCTATTTTGCCGTAGGTAAACTAGACGATCTTTTTGGCTGGATGAATAGCCAAATTCCTGAGTATCTTACTTGGCTCAACTTTTTCTTGTGGCCTCTAGCGATTATTAGTTTACTGGTGGTGATGTCATTTGTATTTAGCTCAGTGATGAACTGGATTGCTGCGCCATTTAATGGGTTGTTAGCTGAGAAAGTGGAAATGCACTTGACTGGTAAGTCATTAAACTCGGGTACTACAATTGATTTAATTAAAGATTTACCGCGTATTCTCGGACGCGAATGGATAAAACTTAAATACTATTTGCCACGAGCATTAATCTTTTTAGTTTTATTTATCGTTCCAGTGGTTGGCCAAACCGCTGCGCCAATTTTATGGTTTTTGTTTAGTGCTTGGATGATGGCCATTCAATATTGTGATTTTCCATTTGATAACCACAAAGTGCCATTTAACGATATGAAGTTCGCCCTCAGCCAAACCAAAGGAACCAGTTATACCTTTGGCGCTACAGTAACGTTATTCTCAATGATCCCTATTGTGAACTTTATCGTGATGCCTGTGGCAATATGCGGTGCAACCGCTATGTGGGTCGACAAATATCGAGAAGCATATAAGCACCCAGAAATAGCACCAGAATAAAGCTGAACTAATAAGGCTAAGTAACAAATACCTCAGTTTTAGAAGCCTTGTTTATCAAAAAAATAAATGAAAGCCTCAGCGCAATGTTGGGGCTTTTTAGTGTTTTTACTTCGAGTGATTTAAGCTTTTGATACGCCAACTCTCTTTTTCTGCAAAGCGCTGTAACAATCTGAAACCATTAAGCTACAAATAATTAGCGATATTTAACGGCGTTTTTGCGACAATTGCGCAAACTAATTTTAAATCAGCGTGACTTGTGAATAAAACCTTTACGATTCAGACTCTTTGTTATGCAATTTTATTGGCGAGTAGCGCCATATCAACACCTGTTTCGGCCGGTGATCCCAGCCAATTTACAGTTAACATTCCCACTTTATCTCAAGGTGTTGAGATTGATGGCGACTTATCAGAGCCTCAATGGCAACAAGCGGCAACAGTCCAGCTCAATTACGAAACCTCACCAGGTGAAAACATCCCTGCGCCAGTGAGCACTGATGCGAAAATTTTCGCCACTGAAACCAGCTTATTTGTTGCCTTTATAGCCCATGATGTTGACCCATCAAAAATAAGAGCCAATTTACGCGACCGAGATAACTCTTGGGGTGATGACCAAGTCGGGATCAAACTGGATACGTTTAATAACGCCCGCCTTGCCTATCAGTTTTTTATTAACCCTTATGGCGTACAAAATGACTCAATAGAAAATGAATTAACGGGTGAAGAAAGCGATGCATGGGATGGTATTTGGTACAGCAGCGGCAAGCTGACTGACCAAGGCTATCAAGTCGAAGTAGAATTGCCACTGCGACTGTTCAATTTTGATGACAATAAAGATATTCAAACTTGGGGAATAGAACTAGTACGTTTTTACCCTCGTAACGAAACCCATAGAATTTCAAGCCACAAGATTGACCGTAATGTATCTTGTCAGTTATGTCAGCTAGGTACCGCTACTGGTCTTGCTGGGGCCCAGCAAGGGCAAGATATTCAAATTACTCCTTCTGTTGTGGGCTCTCGTAATAGTCAGCGAGAGCTTAACCCTAATCAACCTTGGGAAGATGAAGATAACGTTGAAGTCGGCCTCGACTTACGTTGGGGAATTACGCCAACAACCTTATTAAATGCCACCATTAATCCAGACTTTTCACAGGTTGAAGCCGATTCGGGTCAGTTAGATGTAAATAATAATTTCGCTCTTTTTTACCCAGAAAAACGTGCTTTCTTCTTAGATAATAAAGACTATTTCGATACTCAGTTAAGTTTACTACACACCCGTAATATCAGCTCTCCTGATTACGGAGTAAAACTCACCAGCAAAACCGATGATCACACCCTTGCTGTGCTGGCTGCTAACGATGAGAAAACGCAGTTTTTAGTGCCTGGCAACTTAAGTTCTGATGTGGCCACCATTGATGAAGAAAGCTATAACCTTGCTGCTCGTTATCGTTTCGACCCCAGTAAAGAACTCTCATTTGGCGGCTTAGTCACGGCAAAGCAATCTGAGAATTATCATAACTATGTGGCCAGTCTTGATACTAAGTGGCAGCCAACCGACCAAGACACCTTTACCGCACAGTATGTGTTTTCAGATACTGAGTATCCTGATGATTTCTTTCAACAGTTTTGTAACGGTGATGATTGCTCAACTCCGCCACAGGACTGTGAGCTTGGTAATTGTGATTACAATGAGCGAGTACTGCGTACCAAAAAACAAGATAACTTTTCTGACAATATGTACCGTGTTAGCTATGAGCATGAAAAACGCAATTGGCGCGCTTTCTCTCGTTATGAATCAATTGGAGAGGACTTTAGAGCGGATTTAGGTTTTATTGAACGTATTGATGCAAGCAAGTTTGTCGCTGGCGGTAATTATTATTGGTACCCAACTGACAGTTTCTTTAACAAAATTGAATTTGGTGGTGATTGGGATATTACCCATAACCAAAACAATGAAAAAATTGAACAAGAAGCAGAAGCGGCCATCAGACTGAATGGCGGCTGGCAAAGTTATATCGCCAGTGGCTTTGTCCATAAAGACCGTGTTGGTCGTCGTCAAGACAGCTCATCATTGGCCATTGACGATAACACCACAATGTATACGTTAGATTTAATGTGGTTTTATACCAACTTTGTGCCAATTGAATCACTTAAGCTCGAGTTTGATATGAACTACGGTGATGACATTGATTATGCCAACGATCGCCCTGCGACTCTAACCATGTTCAACCCAGGTGTTGAGTGGAAAATCACTGAATCAATCATCTTAGACGTTAATCACAAATACCAAGCATTGGATGTAGATGAAGGCCGTTTATTTACCGCAAATTTAACTGACCTTCGCCTTAACTGGCAAATTACACTAAATAGTTTTTTACGTTTAACCAGTGTCTATACCGACATTGAACGTGATACTGATTTATATTTACATCAGTCGCCTAATGAACAATACCAAAATCTAGGTAATGAAATTTTATACGGTTATAAACTTAATCCACAAAGTGTGTTTTATTTGGGATACTCAGACGGTTTAATTGCCAATGATGATATCGACTCTTTAACCCAAAAAGACAAAACCTACTTTATGAAAGTCAGCTACGCGTGGCTGCTTTAATCGATAAAATAATTAAATTGTAAGTAGTAGACTGGAATGAAAAAACAAAAAGGACTGCCATGGCAGTCCTTTTTATCTGTGTCTAATTCATGAATTAAACATCATTAATTCACACTAAAAAATCACTCTATTACGGCCCGCTTCTTTCGCTTCATATAAGCCTAAATCCGCACGATGAAGTAAAGTATCTAAGTTACTATCAGTGCTTTCAGCACTGGCAATACCGCAACTAAAATTAATCTTTAGCTCACCCGCATCAGTAATAAAAAGCTGCTCGTCAATTTGTTGTCTGAACTTATCCATGACAGTGAATGCGCGATCGCCATCTAAGCCCTTAAATGCAACAACAAACTCTTCACCACCAAATCGTGCTACGGTAAAATGTTGGCCAAAGGCATTTTTTAATCGCTTAGCGAACTCAAATAACACTTGATCGCCGACATCATGGCCATAGGTGTCATTCACATTTTTAAAGAAATCAATATCGATTAAACCTAAAGCAAACTGCCCTGCTTCATTGACATCTTTTTCATGTTGCTTGAAAAAATAACGACGCGTATACGCCTTAGTCAGATAATCTCGGTTGGCTTGCTCCCATAAACTGCGCAGCATATCGAGCGAGTCTAAGGTATTTAATACACGGCAATGAAACTCCTCATGTACAAATGGTTTTTGCAAAAAGTCATTGGCGCCATTTTTAATAAAACGTGCAGATAAGCTTTCATCAGTATCATTCGACAAACCAATAATCGCCAAATCTTCACGGCTGAATTTTTCACGCACTTTAAGGATTAATTCAAAGCCATCAACATTCGGCATATTGTAGTCAGTAATAAGTAACTGAATATCTGGCGTGTCGTTCAGCACTTGAATCGCTTCTGCGCCATCGCAGGCCTCTAATACAGTAAATAATTGCTGTTCTAAAAGGACTTTAACGAATTTACGGCTCACGACTGAATCATCTGCTACCAGTACTTTTACATGCTGATTTTGATCTAATCTGGCCACCAGCTTCACCACATACTCATAGCTAAAGCGGTTTTCTTTTAATACATAATCCGCAATACCGAGCTTCAGTAATTTCTTACGCTGACGAGAATCAAGGTTAGATGACAAGACAATACAAGGGGTTTGATAAGACATCAGCACCAGTTGAGCAATTTCGCCATCTGGTGCATCTGGTAAGTTTAACTCTGCTACAACGACAAAGTATTTGTGCTGTTCTAATAAGGCATTCGCTGAAGCGACATCAGCGGCAACATCTACCTCACAATGCAGGTCTTGCATTAATAGATGCCGAAGTACCTTCGATACCGCTTCATTATCTTCAACAATCAGAATTCGCAATTAATTCACCCATTTACTATTAGGTCTTTTCTAAAATGATGCTCCCAATAGAGTAGCCAGCACCAAATGAACACAATAGCCCTAAGTCACCAGTTTTAAAGTCTTGATTATACTTATGAAAAGCAATAATAGACCCGGCAGAAGCAGTGTTAGCATATTCATCTAGCACCACAGGAGCTTTACTTTTTGTAACATTATCACCGAGAAGTTTACGAACTACAAACATATTCATATTTATATTCGCTTGATGCAACCATAATCGTTTAAATTCATTAGCTTGGATCTGCTCTTCCGACAACTGTTTATCTAAATGTTGATAAATCATTGGCAGTAATTCTTTAAACACTTTACGGCCTTGTTGATGAAACAACTTGTCACTATCGTTACTTGCTACTGGGTCACAGCGATTAAGGTGACCAAAGTTACTGCGAATATTATTTGAGTAGTCGGTAAAACACTGACTCGATAGCACATTAAAAGCATGTTCTGATTGTGCAATGGATGCTTTCTCTACAACCACTGCCGTTGCCACATCACCAAAAATGAAGTGACTATCACGATCTCGGTAATTAACTTGTGGGGAACAAATCTCAGGATTAATCACCAATACCCGTGATGCTGTACCAGATTGAACCGCATTAACCGCATTAACAATGGCAAAAGTTGCCGATGAACAAGCCACTAGCATGTCATACGCAAAACCTTTTGTGCCCATGGCTTGCTGAATTTCTATCGCAATAGCCGGATAAGAACGTTGAGTATATGCACAGGCAACAATCACTAAATCAATGTCTTCAGCATTCACTTTTGCTTGCGCTAATGCTTGCTTTGCTGCAGCAATGCCGATTTCAGCTTGCATTGATAACGCATCTGATGGCCTATCTTTAATTAATGGCATCATCACTTTAGGGTCTAAAATGCCCTCTTTGACCATCACGTAACGGCTTTTGATGCCAGATGCCTTTTCAATGAACTCTGCTGACGAGTGAGCTAATGCATCCACGTCACCAGCAGCAATCGCTGTTTCATGTAACTGATTATGTTCATTAACGTAAGTATTATAACTTTCAACCAACTCTTCATTACTGACACTGTGCGGCGGTGTATATAAACCACTTCCTGAAATAACCACTTTATTCATATTATGTCTGCCGTATCTATATGATGGAAAACAACAACTTATCTAAAAACACTCAAAAAAATGAAGCTGATAACTCAATGATCAATAGGTACCTATAATCAATATAAGCCAGCAGGAATGAGGATAAATTGCGCTTTTGTAACCTCAGTCTATTACCTTCTAAACCAATCACTAAGCATTAATTACTGCTTTAACCGATGGTCAGACCATCAATGTTCATTAAGGGTGTATAACTAAGACACTGTTATATAAGAAAATGCTTTATTAATATATTTGGCTATAACCTAATAACTAAAAGGCATAACGAATAACAAACTATCACTGTTAAAGCACCTTAAACCGATTATCATTAGACAATGCAAACATAGGAGCAAACCATGAGCAACATCTACGAAGACAATTCATATACGCTAGGTAATACCCCACTAGTGCGCCTTAATCGAGTAAGCAATGGTAAAGTGTTAGCCAAAGTTGAAGCTCGCAACCCAAGTTTCAGTGTTAAGTGTCGTATCGGCGCAAATATGATTTGGGATGCTGAAAAGAAAGGCACCCTAACTAAAGAAGTAGAGCTAGTCGAGCCAACTTCAGGCAATACAGGTATTGCACTTGCGTATGTAGCAGCTGCTCGTGGTTATAAGCTAACCCTAACCATGCCTAATACTATGAGCCTTGAGCGTCGTAAACTGTTAAAAGCGTTAGGTGCAAACCTCGTGTTAACTGAAGGCGCTAAAGGAATGAAAGGCGCGATTGATAAAGCTGAAGAGATCCGTCAATCAGATCCTGCTAAGTACCTTATCTTAGGTCAATTTAGCAACCCTGCTAATCCTGAAATCCACGAAAAAACTACCGGCCCAGAAATCTGGAATGATACTGATGGTGAAGTCGCTGCATTTGTTGCAGGTGTCGGTACGGGTGGGACGATTACTGGTGTTAGTCGTTATTTAAAAAGTAAAAACAAAGATCTTGTGTCTGTTGCAGTAGAGCCAGTTGACTCACCTGTTATTGCACAAGCTAAAGCAGGTCAGGAATTAACTCCTGGACCTCATAAAATTCAAGGTATTGGCGCAGGTTTCATCCCAGGTAACTTAGATTTAGATTTAGTTGACCTTGTTGAAGCGGTCAGCAATGACGATGCTATTGCAATGGCACGTCGTTTAATGGAAGAAGAAGGTATCTTAGTGGGTATTTCTTCTGGTGCTGCTGTCGTCGCTGCAAACCGTATTGCTGAGAAGCCAGAATTTGCGGGTAAAAACATCGTTGTCATTCTGCCATCTGCAGCAGAGCGTTACTTATCATCTGCGTTATTTGCGGGTGAGTTCGGTGATAGCGAAAACGTTCAATAACGATTAATCATAACTCACCTTTTATGATTATTGTTTGTAATAAAGCCCAGCAATTGCTGGGCTTTATCGTGAGTGATAGTGCTTAATAGTACTTGGCATTAATCACTGATTGATTAAGCTAAATATCTCCCACTCATCTATGCTGAAAAATGAAGCTGTATATCCATCTCGTTAATCACTACTTATTTCACCTGAACTGACTTCATGCGTACTCAATAGTAATATCGGTTCTTGCTCATCACCCCATAAGATTTGTTGCTGATACAGCAAACCAAGCTTTGTTAATAAGTTAATCGATGCGGTGTTTTGTAGGTTGGTTATAGCCCATATAGGCGAAAGAGATAAGGTTTCATTGGCATAATTCATGACAGCCCTCGCCGACTCATATCCGTAGCCCATCCCCATATATTGGGGTAAAAAGCCAAAACCGATATCAGTGTGCTCAAGCCCATCTCGATTCACTAAGCCACACATACCGACCAACGCCTTATCTTCATTGCGAATAACTGCGTATAAACCGTAACCGTGAAGCTGATAACTTGGAATGAGCTTAGTCGATAAAAAAGTCTTAGCATCATCTCGATTTTTGATATTTCTATCACCAATGAACTTGATATACAGTGGTGAATTCATTAGCTGATAAATGAATTCAGCATCTTCTAGCGTAAACTCTCTGAGTGTCAGTCTCTGCGTGGTAATCATTAACAATCCCTATTGCATTCCCTTTGAAAGAATAATCCTATTTACATGATTAAATCATGACAGAATGACAGAATGACAGAATGAGGTCTTATTTCAACACATGAGCTGGATCAATTTCTTATTTCATCGCGTTTGTTAACATCGCCACACTTAATTACAATGCAAGAAATTGACTCACTTTATGTCTTTTTACCAATCCCCTAAAAAAATCTCCGCTTTTGAGGCAAAATTTGAAGCACAAAAAATTGCTTTTGCCCCTGTCAGCTTTCAAGTTGCTCGTTGTCTTAGCCAGTTTGGCATTCTAAAACAAGTTGATGATGCGGGTGAAAATGGCATTTCGTTACCACAACTTATAGATTGTAATGAATTGTCAGAATATGCCATCCACGTATTACTGGATATGGGACTCAGCATGGGACTATTTTGGTGTAAAGATGACCATTATCACCTAGATAAAACGGGCCATTTTCTACTGCATGATGACATGGCATCTAAAAATTTAAATTTCATTCATGATGTCTGTTATCAAGGTTTGTTTGAGCTTGAAGCGTCCTTGAAACAAGGTAAAGCAGCCGGTTTGAAACACTTGGGTGATTGGGAAACCATTTACCCTGGATTAAGCCAATTGCCAGAGCAAATCAAGCGGAGTTGGTTTGAGTTTGATCATTATTATTCTGATCACGCTTTTGACAGTTTACTGCCAATGATTTTTAAATCTAAGCCTGAGCATATCGTTGATGTTGGCGGTAATACCGGCAAATGGGCATTTGCTTGTACCAGTTTTGACAGCAAAGTTAATGTCACCATTATGGACTTACCAGGGCAACTCGCCGTCGCAATGGAAAACGCGCGTAATAATAACGTTGCGGATCGTGTGTTGCCATTTGAAACTGACTTGTTAGATGAAACTAAACCTTTTTGTCAGCATGCAGACTTGTACTGGATGAGCCAATTTCTAGACTGTTTTTCTAAACCGCAAATCATCACAATATTAAAACGCACAGTGGCTGCAATGAAGCCCAATAGTGAACTGTGTATTTTAGAAACCTATTGGGATAGACAGCCTTATGAAGCTGGTGCTTATTGCGTTAATGCAACCTCGCTATACTTTACTGCTATTGCTAATGGCTACAGTCGAATGTATCACAGCAAAGATATGCTCAAAATGATCAATGAAGCTGGGCTTTACGTCGATGAGGATATCGACAATATTGGTTTAGGCCATACATTACTGCGATGCAAAATAAAGCCCATCTAAACTTTCTTTAACATGTTAACTTATCCAAAAGCCCTTCAAGGGCTTTTTTTAACATTTAATACCCTCCATTTTTAAACAAGACTCCAGCTAACAGCCGTTTCAACGGCGATGACAGCACATGTTAAATAGTGATTAACTTCACAAATCCAATTGCGCAACATTAAATTTCCAATGTAAAAATGATGCATATTGTAACAATTGATAGTTCGGTTAAATTAAACCGGCCTCAGTCACATCATAAACAAATCAACAAACAGATAACCAATTAAACACATATTTATTAAGTTTGTTTACACAAATCTCTTAACTTATTCAGCAAAGTCCCCCGTCAAGCCCAAAATCAATATCAACACTCAAAACCACGTTAATCAAATGATCACAAAAAACAACCTAGCGCGCAACAATTACAACATCTAACACATGTAATCAGTCCGTTGTTTATGTTGAATAAGTATGGTTTTATCCGTTTTCCGCAAACTCCCGTTAACGCAATTCACAAGTTAGCAATGAGATCTACTAAATAAAAACGCGGTTTAAATAAAAGTTATAAGGAAGAGATGAGATGCAGCTTAATACAAGATTGGCCAACGCAATTCGCATTGCATTGGTAGGCGGTGCTTTTACCGCTGCCATTAGTTCGCCAGTAGTTCTTGCAGCTGAAGAAGGCGCTGATGTAGAACGAATTCAAATTACCGGTTCACGTATTAAAAGAACCGACCTAGAAACAGCAACGCCTGTCACGGTGTTGAGTGCTGATGATATGGCAAAGCAAGGCTTTACCACTATTCAAGATGCCCTTCAAAATCTCACCTCAACTACGGGTGCGATGACCACACAAGAAGTACATGGTTTTACCCCTGCTGCTTCATCAATCAGTTTACGTAATGCTGGTGCAAGTCGTACTCTGACGCTTATTGATGGTAAGCGTTTGAACCAGTACCCAAAACCAGCTGGCGGTACTGATAACTTCGTCGATACAGCAAACCTACCAATGGAAGCTGTAGAACGCATTGAAGTATTACAATCTGGCGGCTCAGCGATTTACGGTGCTGACGCAGTGGGTGGTGTGATTAACATCATCCTTAAAAAAGATTTTGATGGCGTTGCACTTAAATATCGTCATGGTGATACCACTGAAGGCGGCGGTATGAATGACCGCATCGCATTATCACTGGGCTCTTCAAACGATAAGGGCAATGTCTCAACCTTTATCGAATTCAGTAATAACGAAGCGTTAAAAGCAACAGATCGTGAGAATTTTGGTCTCCATACCGATAAAGTGCCGCACAGTGATTACTCAGCGTATAGCTCATACGGCGCTAGAATTGCAGGTACTGGTACTGGCGCACGCCAATTAACTCCAGAGCAGTGTGATGCTCGTGGATTTCTATGGACTGGAAGTACATGTGGATTTGATCGTTCAGAATGGCGCGATCTAGAACCTGAAAGCTACCGCTTTATCAGTACCACCAATTTTAATTACGAAATCGCAGACGATATTACCTTTTTAGGTCGTCTTGATTTCGCTAATGCCAAATCAACAACAAACTTTGAACCGATGGCCATTAATGACTACGATATCAAGGTTGCCGGTGATGACTTAACGGTCAGTTACGGCGATAGCATGAGCAAGACATTCAACAAGTCAACAGGACTTGGCGGTGACTTTGCCAACGCTACTGATGGTGATTATTACTATGCTCGTCGTTTACACGAGTTCAGTAACCGAAGCGGTGAAACCAACACCAGTAACTACTTCTTCTCTGCTGGCCTTCAAGGCGTATTAGTTGATGAGTATGACTGGGATATGTCAGTAAATTACGGCCGTACTAACGTCGATGTTTACCGCAGTGGTTTTGCTACTGTAGGCGGTATGTTCGATTACATCACAGCTGGTGAGAATGGTAATTCATTACTTGAAAACATGTCAGATGCTGACGTAGAAGCCGCATCTTACTCTCCATTTGAACGCGCTCAATCTACTCAAAAGAACATCCAAGCTAACATCACTGGTATGGCGTTTGAAATGCCTGAAGGCGATGCCATGTTTGCATTTGGTGCTGAGTATACTGAACAGGATTATGAAACAGAGTCTGATACCGAAACCCAAAATGGATCAGTATTAACAACTGGTGGTTCATCTGGTGCTGGCGAACGTGACTTCTGGGCAACTTATGCTGAAATCAGTGTTCCGGTACTTGACGAGTTAACTGTTGCTGCAGCGCTACGTTACGATCATTACAGCGACTTTGGCGGTAACTTATCACCACAAGTAACGGTAGAATACCGTCCAGTTGATGAGTTATTGATTCGTGGTGCTTGGAGCAGTGTATTCCGTGCACCAGACATGCACCGCGTGTATGGTGATGCCACAAATGGTTTCACTCAAGTCATCGATTACAAGCAATGTCAGGCTATGGGCGGCCAACCTGGTATTAAAACCGGTAATGAAACCCTTGATGAAATCTGTAATGAATTACACATTGATACGACCACAGGTGCCAACAAAGAACTTGAAGCTGAAACTGGTTATACCGCTAACATTGGTGCGGTTTGGGGCGGCGATAGCTTAGAAGCCTCTGTTGATTTATGGGAATGGAAACTTGATGACATGGTAAGCGATATTAGCGCTTCTACTGCCGCACAAGAATACGATACCTATGAAGATATGATTACCCGTGACGCTAGTGGCACTATTACCCACATCAATACAGTGGCACAAAACTTAGCATACCAAAAAGTTCGTGGTATTGATTTAACAGCTGGTTATAGCTGGGATTTCAATGACATGGGTGAACTAAGAGTAAACTTCAACGGTACTTATATCCTACTATCTGAAGGTCAGTTAAACCCGACCTCAGATGTGGATGATGACATTGAAGATGGTGGTTTACCTCAGTACCGCGCTAATATGATCTTTAGCTATTTTATCAATGATTTTGAAACCACATTAGGTGCTTATCATACTGCTCGTATGCATGGTTCATCTTACAGTTCATTCATTGATGAAGACGGCTTTAATGAAGAAGATTTAGAAGTCGCCTCACAAACTAAGTGGAACCTAACAGGTGCGTACAACTTCTCTGACAACATGAAGTTAACTGCAGGTATTGTAAACCTATTTGATGCTGGTCCTAACTTTGACCCAACCAATACATCATGGCCTCACTACCCTCGTGGTGTTTATAACGCTCGTGGACAAGAGTGGTTTATTGAAGGTGAAGTGAAGTTCTAATCAAACATTAGCTTCTGATTAGACAATTAAAAAAGCGGCATCTTTCGATGCCGCTTTTTATTAGAATAAATGTAATATCACAACTTGTCGCATAACTTTTGCCATTAACAAACTCGTTTAGCTAAACCCTAAGTAGTGCGCTAACACCACGATAATGCTCGAAATAACAAATAAACCCAGCATAAAGCGCCAGATAAACTTAAACCAATTTCCCCAATCAACACGGCACACACCTAATGTCGCCATTAATGAAGCTGATGTCGGTACTAATACGTTGGTAAAACCATCACCAAGTTGAAACGCTAATACCGCCACTTGGCGAGTCACACCGACAATGTCAGCCAAAGGTGCCATGAGTGGCATGGTTAACGCCGCTTGTCCTGAACCTGAAGTCACAAAAAAGTTGAACACTGATTGGAATAACAACATAAACCAAGCTGATAATGCCGTCGGCAATTGGCCAATCACATTACCGGCGCTGTGTAAGATGGTATTTAATACGCTCGGCTCTGTCGCCCCCGCACCACCAAGTAACAATAAAATACCTGAAGCACACCCTACTAAAACCGCTGGTTCTAACATGGTGCCTGCACCTTGCTTAAAGCTAACCGCGACTTTGTTCATGTCCATTTCATTAAGCTTAAATACCACCCCAATGATGCCAACAATGATCCCCATGGTAAAAAACTGACTGGCAATTTCAGGGATAAACCAAGCATGAGCAATCACGCCCCAAATAACCCAAGCAATAGTAGCTACAATGGTAAGCAGTACTAAAATATCGCCGAGATTAAAACGACTATCTTTGACATTACCTTGCTGGTTATCGCGAAAGAATTGATCCGTTTGATAACTAAAGGATGCACTTGGATTACGTTGAATTTTACTCGCATAGCGCATGGTAAAACCAATACCTATTAAGGTAAAACCAAGCCACATAATAGAACGTACACCCGCACCTGAAAGCACTGGAACACCTGCAATACCTTGGGCAATAGCAACACTAAACGGGTTCATCCAAGAACTGGCAAAACCGATTTGGGTCGCGACATAAGTGACCATCACTGTACAAATAGAGTCATAACCTAATCGAATCATTAACGGACAAATGATAATGGCAAAGGCTATGGCTTCCTCCCCCATCCCAAATACCGCACCACCCAACGAGAACAAACTGAATATGACAGGAATAAACAGCTTTTCATTGCCTTGAGTTTTATCTATTAAGCGTAATATGCCGTTATCAATCGTGCCCGTGGCCATGACGACGCCAAAAGAGCCGCCAATGACCAACATAAACATGATAACGCCAATTGCGCTGCCCCACTTAGAGCCAGAAACCATGCCCTCAAAAGCAAAATTGAAAAAGCCGATTTCGCCATTTCCTTTAAATAATGAAATGGGATCAAGCTTAGGCTCACCCGCTTCATTCAAGGCATATTGAAAAGAGGCTGGGTCGATTACACTGCGCGTTTTCTCAACTCCATCGATAACATAATGCGCATCTTGGGTTGAAAATGAGCCTATGGGAACAACAAACGTTAATAATGCGGCAGCAAGAGCAACAAAGAAAATGATCACTAAGGTATCGGGCATTTGCCGCACGGTGGCACTCGATTGTGCAGAAGAAGGGCTTGGGTGTGGAGAATTCATTAACAGTCCATTTATAAGTTATTGTTTTATGGATTGATGCCTAACGCCTTATACGTATTGGCAGCCAATGGCATACTACAATAGCTAATGGAAAATTCCCATCACCCTAACTGTCTTATCTATCTTAATTAAGGTAGCAAGTAAGGTTAACTGACTGCAGTTGATGGTAAAGATATTATCGATTCGAAGTGAGCATAGTTTTACTGCCTAAAAATTGCTCAAATAGTCTTTCATGCGCAACTTTAGAGAAGGTATCGCTACGGCTGTCATACTGCGCAATCCAACCGATTAGCATAGCTAAATTTTCATCTTGAGCTTGTTTACTGTCATATTTATGAGGTTCCCAAGGACGGTTTTTAGCATTTTCAATACACGCTGAAGTGGGTAAATTGAGAAAGATAACCTCATCGGTTTGTGGAAAGACTAATTCAAGCAAGTCGCTGTAACAGCCTTCAATAACCCATGATTGATTAAGGTTTAAAAACTTATCAATTAAAGTTTTTGAAACCGCTATTGGCATTCTTTGAGGAGGATTAACTGGCAACCAAGCAATAGTATCTAAATCTAGGTGTGCCAGCTTTTTGTTAGCTGCAACTTGTTTTGCTAGTGTCGATTTACCCGAGCCTGAATTACCAAAAATGACCACTTTACTCACAATAACTCCTCATAAAAGCACCTCACAAGAGCACCTCACAAGAGCACCTCATAAAATCACTTAATTAAGCAACCTATCTCAACAGGTATTTTAGAGTAACATATTCAATTTGGCTGATTAACTTAATGCCAAGTGGAAATTAAAAGGCTTCATTTACGTTAAAGTAAAAACCAGTATCACCATCACCAAAGGCTAAATCTAATCTTAGGTTTACGCGAGGTTTAACTTCGAACCTATAGCCTATACCTGTATTGGGTAGTACACTCGCCGAAGTCAGCTCACTGAATTTTTCCGAAATAACCCCTGCACCTACCCAGTAAACCATCCCATGACGGCCAGATAAGTTCTGTCGATATTCCACTTGTGCTAACAACATTTGCTTGTCGCGGTAACGACCTGAAGTATACCCTCTAAGTAAATCTCCGCCACCCGCTTTTGACAGCTGATCCCAAGGCACATCACCATGAGTAAAACGGCCACGAATTTGCCACGCTAAAACATCATCATCTGCAACTTGATAATAGGTACTGTAGAGTGCATTAACAATTTCAAAGTCGGTCTTACTGCCTAATTCTTTGCGATATATCCCCGTATCAATTTGGGCAATTCTCCCTTGTTCAGGATTAAGTACATTATCTCGACTATCGTAGTTGATTAAAAAATTCACCCCGACACTGCGTGATGTCTCTAGCAAAGGGTTGATCTCGACATCTGAATCTAGCTTATCGATACTGCTGGCTTTAGCGTAATTAAAATCAAAGCCTGCACCAATAAAAACGTTGGATGATAATCGGTTCAAGAACATTGGGTTTACACGGACAGTTCGACCATTAAAATCAACTCGGTTATCATCTTGGTGGTTTTCATCATAGCCAACGCCATAGAACACATCAGGAATATCAAACATCTCTGCAGTTAGATAAAAACGCTGTTGATCTTCATTTAGGAAGGTTTTATTTTCAAGTGAAACACCTAACGCGCCATTAATGGAAGCTAAACCGTTAATCACTAATGACGATAATTGACTGACTTCATCAGTAGGATCCACTTGATATAAACCTACGGCTGAAATGCCTACACCTAAGTCCATTTCGGGATTATAAAAAGGCCCAGGAAGAAAACTAAAATCAATCAATTTATCAGCGTCAAACTCACCATCTGCACCAAGCTTTTGTAAAAAGCTTTCCATCCAGCTCAACTCTTCATCAGAAGCTAGCGTCTCAGTTGTTTGCTCAACACTCGCTTTTTCTGAAGCAAATGACGCTGCACAAGCCAATAGCCCTATCGAGAAAAAGCCGATTCTCATGCCGTGGAATAAGCTCATTTCAACTCACCTTGTGATGTTTGTTCTATCGCTAACGGTAAGTGAGAATGTTGAGATAAATGCTCACTCAATAATGTCTCATCCAATTTTTCGTTATATCGAGTTAACGCTAAAAATGATTGCTGAGTAAAACCATCACGCCATAAAGACTCAGGTACATGTTCAAAATGCGATTCAAATTTTGCATCTACATGTAACCATTGCTTAGCGACATTATCGATAGTAATTCCGTGGACGTGATTGGCTAAACTTAAGTCGTGAGCGACGTTAGGTGTTTCATAAACACTTACAACATCGGGCCAAGTATCACTGTTTTTCGCCATATCCATCGGCACTAAATAAGGTGATTGATGTTCGCCCAGATCGTAATGGCGTTTAAGTAACATAAATTTGTTAGGCATAGGTTCATTTGAGTCCCACCAATAGCCATCAATCACATCAAAAAGTGCATCCGTTTCTGCTGCAGTGACAGGCTCTAACCAATCTAATGTTGCGGCAATCCATGACGTCATATGATAATTATATTGCTGTCGAGTCATGGCCAAATTATTGGTCAGTACTGCAAGCGCAATTTTTGCACCTAGCATATTGGAGTAAAGATCTTCTGGTGAGTATGCCGAAACATCTTCGGTCCACGGTCCAAAGCTGCGATAACCGTGGTACTGAGCAATTTCATGAGCTTCAGCCATCGAATAGGCAAGGCGCACAGCCATTGCCGCTGCCAGCTCCCAACGTTGAGTTGCGGTTAAAAGTTTTACTTCAAAACGATCAATTTCAATCGTTCGAGGACCAATTTCAAATGGCAATGCAATGGATTGCTTTTCACCAAGGTTTGGGTGGATTTGGTAAAACAGCGCCACCGCGTTGTCTGCAGTGTCTCTTACATGAGCTAAATCAATAAAGCCGCCCTTTCTGGTATAAATAATACCGTTGTTCTCGCCACTGCGGCCTTCATCAGGTGCCGATTTTTGATGACTAAAACTGCCTGCTTCATAAGCATGAGCACCTAAATCTTCTAACGAGATAGTATTGGCATGACGATAAAAAGGGATGGTCATAGCACCAAGCTTTACCTTCTGACCATTACCAAATGCACAACATGGTCGAACACTTGTCGGTAAAGTCATAGCCGCTTGTTGAGGTAATGCAATATCACGTAAAAGTGCAGGATCGGGTTGATTATCTAACGCCGCAGATACAGCGGAGTCAGATGGGGTTGCACTCACCTGCCATTCGCTACTTGAGCATGCTGACACTAGCGAAACCATTAAACCTACACTCAATAAGATGACGCGTTTTTGAGAATGAAACATCATTGAATAAAGTCTCTTATCATTTGGCTAATTGACTCTGGAAAATCATTACTTAGGCCATGGGATGCATCAGGGATAATTATGATTGGAGCATTTAAAAATTCAGAAAATTCAATGCCTTTTTCAAGTGGAAACACACTGTCATTTTCGCCCCAAATTAATAATGAAGGCGGAAGCTTAACTTTAAATTCTGCAGGGTTAAGTTGATCTCGATATGCAGGTAAAGTGGTAATCAATGATTTTTTCTGTATATGAAAATCTGCAAAGTAGCTTTGATAGATTTGCTCATCGATAAAACTTGGGTACCAAGGGTGATCAACAAACGTATGCTCAAGTAAATGTCTTACACCTTCTTTATTCTCAGGCACAAACACAGCTTCTGGCACACTTTGTCCAAAACGTTGACTCATGGCATCCATGTCTTCATCGCCAAACACAATACCTGGGCTTGCCAACATAATAGCTTTATTGACGGTAGGTTCTTTGATCATTAGGTCAAACGTAATAAACCCGCCAAACGAAATACCCACCACATTGACATTTTCAAGCGCGAGCTCTTCAATCAAGTGTTGAATAGCTTGGGTTTCGCTACTGATAGTTGCTGGAGCGTTACTGAAAGATGCACCAAACCAAAGTAAATCAGGCACGATAACGTGATAATCAGACGCAAGCTGTTGCATAATCTCATACCAGCTAGTTAAGCCCGTACCGCCAAAACCATGAAGCAAGATAACAGTGGGAGCACTCGTATCTCCACCTTGCCAGTAGTGCAATTCGCCTTGACTCTCTAGCGACAACTGTTGCCGTTCAAAACCCGCTTTCATTAATTGGTTTTGCTGATAATTATCCACCATAGAAACTGCTGAGCAGCCACCTAGGAAGAAAATAAATACACTAACAATCATTAGTCGCATCATGGTTAGAACCTATAGCCAATGCCAGCCATAAAGCTTGTGCGTGTGCCAAAACCACCTTCAAGTAACAAATCAAACCCCTTACCTAAGTTGATTTGACCACCAATCAAGCTATTCCACTTATCTTCGAGGTGTTGGGTAACTTCAAATTTACCATTACCTAAAGGAATGCCGATATCTTTAAGGTAACCACTAAAAGTTTGCTCAACATTTTGATACATAGCACCGACCCAGAACTGGCTTTCATGGCCATAAACAGTGGTGCGGTAACCTACACGCGGTGAAACAACAATTGAACTGATCTCACCATCAAGAATATCAAGATCAGTATTAGTGTAATTAACATCTAATAAAGCAAACCAATTGCCTATGCCACCCACGATTGTGCCGCCCGCACCGTATGTAGTACCTTTAAAATTCAGCTCAAAATCAAATGGGTCAGAAACCACTGGCGGCAAAGGCCATGGCATTTCTACTTCAACTTGAACATTGGCGACACTACTGCCTTTTGTTTGGCCAATCACGCCATAAAGGTTTAGAAATGGAAGTACCCACATATCAGCTCTTAAAGTAATGGTTTCTGAATCTTGCATCGCTTCACTACCATTAATACTCACTCTGTCATCAATAATATCGCCAAGACCTGAAAAGGTGACACCATCAACCACTAACGGTTGCTCCATCGACATATAGTTAACAGTAAAACCATATGGCTTAGGTAATTCATGGCCTAAATCCATCGCTTCTTGTGCCCAAATAGGAAATGCGCGTTGATATTTTTGCGATACTTCTATGGCTTCATCAGCCACTACAAACTGACTGTATAGAGTGAAAATAGATAACAGAATAACGGAGGAATTTCTTAGCATTCGAACAGGTAATCCTTATACAACTCAACAATAAGCTTTAAGTTGCTCTCAATATTAATTGCTCCGCATGTCATCAACTCTGAGGCAGTTCCTGTAACAAGGTTGTAGATAATTTAAACAGCGGAAATCTGGGAGGAAGGATAATAGAGATAGAATATTAATTTAAACTTAAAAGAATTGAATATGAATTATTTCTAATGAGGCACATATGTTATCTGGTTAACCCGATAACAGTCGTGGTTAAAGACTTAACACTCAACACGAGCGCTCACCTACGTGTAACAGCTGTATCCAAGGTGATACATAAAGCTGATAAAGCTACGAGCAGTTGAATAAACCACTGCACTGTAATAATAAAGTTTTTTTCTCTAGCACTTAAACTTTACCAGATTTGATTAGCCAAACATTTTCAGTCAAAGTTGTAATCAAGGTGCCAAGGTGCAGTGTATTGGCTTAGCTTTATGATTTAATGACAAGCCAAAAACACCACGCTATTATGATTAAAAGGATAAAGCGAAGATTAAAATTGACAGCTAATTTCACCAATATCATTCAAAACAAGCACTACCCGCTTATTAATTTCAAAATTAGTGATATAACCACAAGTTCCTTCGAGTAAATCGCCACTATCAAGCAGCAAATGGTACTCATATTGTCCATCTAGCTGAGCTAAATCATAATAAATGGTATTGTCTTGTGATGTATGAATCTCGCCAAAATCAAGTCGACTCAAAGGCAAATTTATAATCGCTGACTCAATAACAAACTCTGAACGATTTTCAAGCGTGACACTTGGGCTCGCATAAAAATAACTTAAATACATCAACACTATGACTGCTGAGATACCTGCAGCGACTTTGATAAAAATGCTGCACCAACGATTGGTCACATCCAGTTTTTGTTGTGATTCAAATAGCATTAACACTTAGTTCCTTTGATGGAAAAAACCAACGGAATGGGTTGCCCCTTCACAATGGATTGAAATTGTTTAGGCTGTTTTTCTATTAGGTTTTCAAAGCAATTGTATGGGCTGAATGGAAATTCGTTAACCGCATCAATTCGAATCCCCGCTTGAATTAACGCATTAATCACTTCGCTTAATGAATGCGCCCACGTCACCATAGTCTGCTCATGGTCTGAATTATTACCCGCTTGTGTATAACTCCCCTCAACGACCACATCAGGCTCAGCTTGATGAAAATATGGGTAACCATCTAGGACGTCCTGTACTGGATGAAACTCAGCCATATAAAATGTACCGCCTTGGTTCAAGCTGTCACTAATGACCTGCGCCCATTTAGTTAAACAAGGTAACCAACAAATTGCGCCAAAAGACGTGAACACAATGTCGAAACTTTTCGAGCGCTTATTTGCAAATTCATAGACATCAGCACAAACGAACTCAGCCTCGATATTACACTGAGTCACAAGTTCACGTGCCTTATCAATCGCTTCATCAGATAAATCAACACCAGTGACACTCGCGCCCAGCCTTGCCCATGACAAAGTATCTAAACCAAAGTGGCATTGAAGGTGCAGCAAAGACTTACCCGCTACATCGGTGAGTTCCGCAGTTTCAATTTCTGTTAATGAAGAATTACCTGCAAGAAAGCTCGGCACATCATAAAAAGATGAATCAAAATGTACTTTTGCTCGTTCATTCCAAGCTTGTTTATTGATGTTGAGGTAATCCATTACTCGTCCTTTATTTATCGGCAATCGTTTATCGACAATAGTTTATCGACAATAGTTTATCGACAATTGTGTATCGACAATAGTTAATCGGTTTCTAATTTAGGCGTCATGTTAGCAAAGTATAATTAAGATTCACATTTTGTCGCATAAGTTTACTTTTTCTTGTCCATAAAAAAACCGACGTAAATCACGTCGGCTTTAAAATACTGATTAAAAATACTGATTATAAATCAATTATTTCTATTTCATTTTTCTCATTGGTTAACGACTGCTCAATGTAAACTTCTGCACTTGCTCAGACATTGCTGCGGCATCTTCTAGTAAGCTGTCATTTAGTAGGCTCAGCGATTCTGCAATTCTTTGAGTTTGGCTATATATTTCACTGATCCTCATCGCATTTTGATTCACTTCTTCAGCGACTGCAGCTTGCTCATGAGTTGCAGAAGCAATTTGCTGATTCATGTTGTCAATAATATCGACATCGGCAACAATCTGTTGTAACTCTTTACCAGCATGCTCTACTTCATTGACACTTTCTTCAGCACTGACCATGCCTCGTTGCATGGTTTTAACCGCCAACTGCGCACCTGACTTTAATTTCTCGGTCATGCGCTTAATATCATCTGTTGAAGACTGAGTGCGTTGGGCAAGCGTTCTGACTTCATCAGCGACCACAGCAAAGCCTCTACCTTGCTCGCCTGCCCTTGCTGCCTCAATGGCTGCATTTAATGCCAGCAAATTGGTTTGCTCTGAAATGGCACTGATCACATCCAAAATGGTGACAATAGAATGTACGTCTTGATCTAACGTTTCTATGGCATTTGACGCCTCATTAATTTCTGATGCAAGGTGCTTGATCGAAACAGTGGTTTTTGACACTTCTGTATTACCAATATGCGCTTCTTTATTGGCTGAAGTTGAAGCGTCAGAAGCTTGTACTGCATTGGCTGCAATTTGCGTCACTGTCGCGCTCATTTCTGTCATTGCTGATGCAACTTGCTCAGCTTCGAGGTAACCGGTTTCAACATCTTTTTGCATAGTGTGAGCATGACCATTTACTTCTTCTACGACCTTAACCACCTGCGTTGCACTTTGACGAACCTGCAAGATAATGGTTTCAAAGTCATTCATCATGGCGTTAAATGCATCAGAAAGTTGCCCAAATTCATCTGCTGACTGATGTTCAATCCGGGTGCTTAAATCAAAGTTATTTCCCGCATGAGTGACCTTACTGAATAAATGACTCAGACTGCGATTAAGGTATTTCGATACAGATAAGCTTAACCAACCTAATAATACAATTGATATGGTTAAGGTTAGCAAAGATAACCACATATGTTGGTTAGCTGAATTTAAACGTGTTTTGGTCAATAGAATTAAATCATTCACAAGAAAGTGCTCGAAATCTGTGAGTACGTTAATTCTCGCAGTCGAAGTTTTAAACCACTCTTCTGGGTTTTGCTTACTGATGTCACTAGCAACTTGCGCTAAAGCTATTTGACGCATCTGCTCTACTTCACTCACTTCCCGTGAGCGAGCCACTTGTGAAAATCGAGATAACCAATCTGCTGTCGCTAAGGCATTAAAGCGCTCGGCATAGGTATTTTGCTCTGACATTAACGTAACAAAGCGCGCATACACGCCATCTTTAAAGCCTTCTTGTCCAAAGGTGGTACTTAACACTGCTCGCTCAATGCCAGCACGCTCTTTTAACTGTAAAAATGCACCAAAGGATGCAAGCTTTAAAGATAATTCGCTATCAGGGCTTTGCATGGCTGCTTCATCAACCACAGACAATAAAGCCGTATTCAACCCCGTGTAATACTTCACTTCTTCAGCCACAGAAATGGTTAAGTTATCGACAGAACGTCTAATGGATTGTAATTGCTGTAACTGATTGTGAATTTGCTGCAAGGTTGAGCTGATTTGTACTGGGAAAGCATTGATATCAGGAATATTGTTAAACTGGCTGATTTGTCTATCGGCTGCAACTCTCTGATTAGGTAGCAAACTTGCAAACGATTTACCTTGTGAACCAATAAAGCCTGCACTCATACCACGCTCAATTTGTAATTCATGCACCAAGGCACTATTGATTACGGCCAGCTCGCTTAATGAAAGTACTGTGGTCAATTCCGATTTGGTTTCATATTTATTATGAACAAACATGCCACCATATATGAGGCAAATAACCAAGGGTGGAATAATCAGTAAAAGAAGTTTATGTAGCGTTTTAAGATCGGTAATCCATTTCATTATATCTTTACCCTTAGAGTAAGTGCTCCATGCAATTTTGCGATAAATTGCATGCTTTGATGCAAATAAGGCGACTTAATTCTAGATCAAAAAAAGTTGCTGAGTATCGTTCGCGCAAAAAAAAACCTGTATCAGCTAAAAAACTAGCCTTACAGGTTTCTTATCGGCGATTAAAGTAAAAGCTTTAAGCTTATCCTTCAACACCTTTGCTTGCTAAGAACTCATCATAAGTTCCTTTGAAATCGTTAATGCCGTTTGGTGTCACTTCTAAAATACGTGTAGCAAGTGATGATACAAACGCACGGTCGTGAGAAACGAATAACAAAGTACCTTCATACATTTCTAAGGCATTGTTCAATGATTCAATTGATTCCATATCCATGTGGTTTGTTGGTTCATCAAGAAGTAGGATATTTGGCTTTTGCATAATCAGCTTACCAAAATACATGCGACCTTTTTCACCACCAGAAAGGACTTTGACAGATTTTTTAATATCGTCAGAACCGAATAGCATACGCCCTAAAATACCACGAACAGATTGATCATCATCTTCTGGTTTGCGCCACTGGCTCATCCAATCAAATAACGTCATGTCGTTAGCAAAATCTGCTTCATGATCCTGAGCATAGTAACCAATGTTTGAATTTTCAGACCATTGGATAGTACCAGCATCTTGAGGCAAGTCATGTACTAAGGTACGTAATAGTGTCGTTTTACCCACACCGTTTTCACCTAAGATAGCAATACGCTCGCCTACTTCAGCCATCATATCGAAGTTACTGAATAATGGTTTTTCATCAAAGCCTTTAGCGAGTTGCTCAACCACTAATGCGTTACGGAACAATTTCTTTTCTTGTTCAAAACGAATGAATGGGTTAACACGGCTAGATGCTTTGATTTCTTCAATTTTAATCTTATCGATTTGCTTAGCACGTGACGTTGCTTGCTTTGCTTTAGACGCGTTAGCAGAGAAACGAGCCACGAAGCCTTGAAGTTCAGCAATTTGTGCTTTCTTCTTAGCATTGTCAGACTGCAGACGCTCACGAGACTGCTGCGCAGCCATCATGTATTCATCGTAGTTACCTGGGTAAACACGTAATTCAGCGTAATCGATATCAGCCATGTGAGTACAAACAGAGTTTAGGAAATATCTATCGTGCGAGATAATAACCATGGTGCTGTTACGCTGGTTCAACATTTCTTGTAACCAACGAATAGTGTCGATGTCCAAGTTGTTGGTTGGTTCATCAAGTAACAAAACATCTGGATCGGAGAACAATGCTTGTGCAAGTAGTACACGTAACTTGAAACCTGGTGCGATTTCGCTCATCAGACCGAAGTGTTGGTCTACGCCAATCCCGACGCCCATCAGTAAGTCACCTGCACGAGATTCGGCAGTGTAGCCGTCCATTTCAGCAAATTCCATTTCAAGCTCAGAAACTTTGATACCGTCTTCTTCACTCATTTCTGGTAAAGAATAAATACGGTCACGTTCCTGCTTCACTTCCCATAGCTCTTTGTGACCCATGATCACTGTGTCTACAACAGAATAGGCTTCATAAGCGAACTGATCTTGATTCAGCTTACCCATGCGCTCACCTGGATCAATCGACACATTACCGCTTGTCGGTTCAAGGTCGCCAGTTAAAATTTTCATGAAAGTGGATTTACCACAGCCATTGGCTCCGATAAGACCGTAGCGATTACCGCCACCGAATTTAACTGAGATATTTTCAAACAGTGGCTTTGAACCAAACTGCATGGTGATGTTAGCTGTAGTAATCAAAATGAGATTCCAAAATTCAAGTTATGACAAAAACAAAAAACCAGCGCTGACTTTATTAGCTGCTTTGTTAAACAAGTCAGTATTCATTGACGAGTATAGCGGCTGTACGTAAATAGCACTGGTTTTAAACCACCCTTAAAACAATAAGCATGGTCACAATAATTAGGCGGCGTACTATAGCATTTCAGCTTATTTTTTCAACTTAACTTATCAGAAGTAGAGGATAATTCGAGGGAGATTTGATGAATTTAATGTGTCTGTTAACACCAAAGACAAAATAGCCAACACACTCGGCCATTTTTACAACAATGAACGGTAAGTACGGGGGGGTTACTTTTTAGCTGTGAACTTTTTGAAGGAAAACTTTTTCGTGAACCACGCAAGCGTGTCGATTTGCTGTTGTTGGTTCAAGCCAAAATAAACACAAATCCAAGGTGACAGCAAAAAGTACCAAGGCATAGTCATCCCCAGTTGGTCATTGAATTGCAGATAGAAAAAACCAAAATAGATCACTGCGATGCCTGCAATTCCTACAGTCATCATCGTCATCCTCATTGCCTTTTCTAGCCTATCCATCTGTTATTCCTGTTTATCATGTCTTTTTATTAGTTTTATTGTGACGACTTTTACGAAAATATGCATCTTGGTTAATGCTGCCAAGATGGTAGCAATAAATCCACCAATAAAAAAGCCAACCTTTAACAGGTTGGCTTTCATTTAATAACAAAGAACTGACACTAGCATCAATCCACCATTATCATCGCCAGCAGATTACATGCTTAAGCCGCCATCAATTTCAAATACACGGCCATTTACGTAATCGTTTTCAACGATAAATTTAACTGTCGCAGCCACTTCTTGCGCTTCACCCAAACGGCCTACTGGCACCATTTTTTCTAGACGCTCTAGCGCTTCTGGTTTCATGCCTGCTGTCATTTCAGTAGCAATCACACCTGGCGCTACTGCTGCACTGCGAATATTGTAACGTGCAAGCTCTTTTGCCCAACCCACACTCATTGCTGCGACGCCTGCTTTAGATGCAGAATAATTAGACTGCCCCATGTTACCGGCTTTAGCGATACTAGAGATATTGATAATCACACCCGCTTGTTGTGAGTGGATCATCGCTGCAGCGGCTTCACGACCACAAAGGAATGTGCCGGTTAAGTTAACATTAATCACTGACTGGAATTGGTCATAAGACATGCGGTCAGTGACCTTGCCTTCTTTCGCTTTAACCATTAAACCGTCACGTAAAATACCAGCGTTGTTAATTAGCACGTTAACTTGACCAAAATCTTCCAAAATGTAGTTAAAGCCAGCAACCACATCTTCTTCGTCAGTAATATCCAGTGCATAGCCTTGTACTTCCGTTGAAGCGCCAAGATCTGCACAAGCACGTTCTAATTTTTCTTGGTCTACATCGATAAGCGCCAAACGAGCACCTTGGGCCGCAAAGTCTTGCGCCATCGCTAAACCTAACCCACCAGCACCGCCAGTAATGACCACAACCTTATCTTTAATTTCCATTAACTGGATCCTTAATACGCTAAATTAACCTGAGGTTTCTTAATCAAACCTCAGTATTCAAATTCTCTATTTTTTATCAGCAGGTGTAAATTGCTCAAATATGCTTGAGAAATCACGGCGACCATTGCCTTGACGAGCATGGTTTACATACATGCTGCGTGCTAACGAACCCATAGGTGTACTTGAATTCGATGCCACTGATGTTTGCTGTGATAATCCTAAATCTTTCACCATCAAGTCAACCATAAAGCCGCCTTGATAATCATTTGAAGAAGGCACATTTTCCATCACATCAGGACAGGGATTATATTTCTCTAAGGTCCAATTGCCGCCACTGCTGACTTTCATGATATCAGATAACACTTTAGGGTCTAAACCATTATCAATACCTAATTGTAATGACTCACTGGTGCCGACCATTAATACTGATAACAGCATATTATTACAAATTTTAGCGATTTGACCTGCACCAGTGGCGCCAGCATGAAAAATATTGGCACCCATGACAGTTAACACGGTTTGGGCTTTTTGGTAAGCCTTATCACTGCCACCACAAATAAAGGTCAATGTACCTGCAGCTGCGCCAGCTGTGCCACCTGATACAGGAGCATCCATAAACTCGATGCCTTTAGCGTGTGCATGCTTACCAACCACTTGTGCAGATTCAGCATCAATGGTGGAGCAATCAATTAACACAGCTTCTTTTGATACAACATCCAATAGGCCTTTTGTATCGTCGTCACCCAAATATAAATGACGTACATGTTTACCTGCTGGCAGCATGGTAATGACAAAATCAGCTGAGGCGGCTGCGCCACAAGCGGTTTTAGCACTCAACGCACCTTGAGCTGTTAACGCTTCAACCGCCGCAGGTACTAGATCAAAAACGGTGACTGTCATTCCCGCTTTAATCAAGTTAGCCGCCATAGGCCCGCCCATATTACCTAAACCAATAAATGCTACTGTGGCCATAATAAATTCCTTTTAGATGTCTTTTAAAGGGTGCTTATCAGCATCCCAAGGTGATGTCAGTAATTGAGTAACGGCTTGTGCAGTGACGTCACTTGCATGACTAAAATGCCATTGAGGCTGACGGTCTTTATCAATTAATAGTGCACGAACACCTTCACAAAAATCACCATGAGAACAACAATTAACGCTTACACCTAATTCCCATTTAAAAGATTCTGCCAGTGTTTTAGTCGTACCAAGATTGGCTTGAGCAAATATCAGGAACCAACTTAATGGGCTGCCAGCCAGAGCTGTTTTTTGCGCGCGTTTAAGCCAATCAAGCTCTGTTTCTAAACTGGTGATTTGATGATGAACTTCTTCAATTTCACCTGCCATCAATTGATCAATTTGCGGCTGAAAATCAGACAATGGACTTTGACCTATTTCAGCGTTCGAGCTGGTTTGCATTTTATTAAGCAATAAACTCAATTGCTGATGATTTAATGCGGCGTCGTCACTCCAGCTCACTTCAGCAATGGCATCAAATAATGGTTCTTTGTCATCACTTGCCATGAAATGATTACCGACATTGACAAACAATGCATCGGCCGCATTCATGTTATATGCAGTTAGCCCTAAAAATAAGCCGATTTTACCAGGCATTCGATTCAGGAAATAACTGCCACCCACATCAGGATATAACCCAATGGTGATTTCAGGCATCGCAATGCGGCTTCGCTCAGTTAATACCCGGTGACTGCCTCCAGCCATTAAACCTAAACCTCCGCCCATCACGATACCGTCGCCCCAGACTAAGACAGGTTTTTCGTATTGATGCAGCAAATAATCTAATTGATATTCTTGACTGAAAAAGTCGCACGCTTCTGCGGTCATGGTATTAGGGTTAGCAATTGAAGCATGATAAATTGCCCGAACATCGCCACCGGCGCAAAATGCTTTATCACCAGCGCCATCAAGCACCACAAAGGCAATATCATTATCGTCTTTCCAAGCCTGTAATTGCTTGGTCATGGCTTGCACCATATCAAGGTTTAATGCATTTAAGGCTTTTTCAATATTGAGCGTAACCACACCAATTGATTTACCGGATAACGTCCCTAAGGTTTGAAATATTACATCTTGAGTCATTAGCAATTCTTCCATTTAGCTGCACGTTTATCTAAAAAGGCATTAACCCCTTCAGCTTGATCTTCAGTATCAAATAAGCCGACAAATAATTCACGCTCTAAAAGTAACGCTTGCGTGCGTGGTTGGCTACGGCCTGCTTGAATTAAGGTTTTGCACACACTCACACTGCTTGGAGATTGACGAGCCACTTTCTCAGCTAGCGCCATTGCAGTGACTAATCCTTGACCTTGTTCGACAACTTCTTCGACTAAGCCTATTTGCAGCGCTTTATCAGCTTTGATTCTTTCGCCACACAAAATCATCCGTTTTGCCCAACCTTCGCCAACCAATGCTGTTAAGTTTTGAGTACCACCCGCACAAGGGAGTAGGCCAACAGTGGCTTCAGGTAAAGCCATTTGAGCATGGGATTCTGCAATGCGTAAGTCACATGCTAAAGCCACTTCTAGCCCGCCCCCCATGGCATAACCATTAATCGCTGCTATCGACACACCACGAAAAGCACTTAGGGCCTCAAACGCTTCACCAAAGTGTTGTGCCATTAATGCTGCATTTTGTTTGTCACCGTCAGCAAAAATATTTAAATCCGCGCCCGCTGAAAAAAACTTCTCGCCCGCTCCGGTAATCACTAAAGCGTAAATGTCTTTATTGTCATTTAGGCGCAGTACTATGCTTTTGAATAATGAAAGGCTTTCTGCCGTCCATGTATGAGCAGGTGGGTTATTGAGGGTTAACACTGCAGTGTTACCCTCAATGGTTTCAATGATAGCTGTCATAATTTTCCCTTTATGAAGTCGTTACAGAATCGCGTGAGCATTTTCATCTAATAAGCGACGCGCAATAATTAAACGCATGATTTCATTGGTGCCTTCAAGAATTTGATGCACTCTTACATCTCTGAAATGACGCTCAAGTGGGTATTCACGAATATAACCATAGCCACCATGAATTTGCAGCGCGCTATCACACACTTGAAAGCCAATATCTGTGGCAAATCGTTTCGCCATTGCGCAATATGCGGTAGCTTCAGGGTCGTTCTGGTCAAGTTTAAATGCCGCTAAACGCACCATTTGACGGGCAGCGACTAACTCAGTTGCCATATCGGCTAACTTGAACTGTAATCCTTGAAAAGCAGCAATAGGTTTACCAAATTGCTTACGTTCATTCATGTATTCGGTTGCACGCTCTAAGGCTGCTTGAGCAGTACCTACTGAACAAGTCGCGATATTGATTCGGCCGCCATCCAGTCCTTTCATTGCAAAAGTAAAGCCTTGGCCTTCTTCACCAAGTAAATTTGCTTGCGGTATACGGACATTTTCAAAACTAATTAAACGGGTCGGCTGCGCGTTCCAGCCCATCTTGTCTTCAGCTTTGCCGTAAGTCACCCCAGCAGCATCGGCAGGAATCGCAATAGCTGAAATACCTTTAGCCCCTGCTTCGCCTGTGCGGCACATTACGACTAGTAACTCAGTTTCACCCGCACCTGAAATAAACATTTTTGAACCATTAATGATGTAATCATCACCATCTTTAACGGCTTTGGTTTGTAATGATGCCGCATCACTGCCCGCTCCTGGCTCGGTTAAACAGTAAGATGCCAATAATTGACCAGTAGTTAACCCCTCAGACCATTGCTGGCGTAAGGTTTCGGTGCCCCATGTTGTGACCATCCATGTGGCCATATTATGAATCGTTAACATCGCAGTTGTAGCCGTACAACCATGAGATAACTCTTCAAAAATGATTGATGCATCAAGGCGAGATAAGCCCATGCCACCTTCAGATTCTGGTGAGTACAATGAGCAGAAACCAAGCTCGCCTGCTTTTTTTAATACGTCTTTTGGAAAATGATGTTCTTCATCCCATTGAGCGGCAAAAGGCGCTAGCTCTTCTGCTGCAAATTGACGAGCAAGATCGGCGAATTGGCGTTGGTCTTCGTTGAAATTAAAATCCATGGTCTGAATCCTTTTTTACTATGACTCTTAGGTCATTTGGTGCGCTTAACATCCCGCGAAATTATTAGGTGGAGCTATACTGCTCGATGTGCGGTGATGCTATACGTGAATGGTTGTTGTCGCAGCGTCTTGCTGACTTGTTATTTACGTTGTAAAAGGCCTTCTCCCAAAAGAAGGCCTTGGTGAAACGATTTACGCTAAGCATGTCAACTCATGACTTAAGCATGATTTAGACATGATTTAGACATGATTACTTAAGCATGACTATTTAAGATCGATACTCATATTCGGGCCACTGACCACTTCGTCTGCAAACCAGCGTGAAGTAATGGTTTTTGTTTCAGTGTAAAAACGCACAGCTTGCTTACCGTAAGCATGCTGATCGCCATAGAAACTACCTTTCCAGCCAGTGAAAGAGAAAAATGGCAGTGGTACAGGAATAGGTACGTTAATCCCTACTTGTCCTACTTCGGTATGATGTTGATACTTACGCGCCGCGCCGCCAGATGCAGTAAAGATTGACGTGCCATTGCCGTATGGGCTGTTATTAACCAGTTCAATTGCTTCATCTAAATCGTCAGCTTCCATACAACACAGTACTGGGCCAAAAATCTCTTCTTTGTAAATAGCCATATCAGTAGTGACATTACTGAACATTGTTGGTCCAATCCAATTACCCGACTCGTAACCTTCAACAGTAAAATCGCTGCCATCAAGTAAGCACTCAGCGCCTTCTTCTTTACCTTGAGCAATCAACTTAAGGACTCGATCTTTAGCTGCAGGGCTTATTACCGGGCCATAAGCTGCATTTTTATCATCCCATAAACCTGGACGTATTTTGGCTAATGCTTCTTTAAGCTCTGGGATCCATTCTTTTGCAGCGCCTACAAATACCGCCACAGAAATAGCCATACAACGTTGACCTGCAGCGCCAACCGATGCACCAACCATGTTGTTGATCACTTGCTGTTTATTGGCATCAGGCATAATCACGCAGTGGTTTTTCGCACCTGCAAAGGCTTGAACGCGTTTTAGGTTATCTGTACCTGTTTTGTAAATGTATTGCCCTACACCGACAGAACCCACGAATGAAATAGCTTTGATGGCAGAATCATTTAATAAAATATCTACCGCAGCTTTGTCACCGTGAACAAGCTGCAACACACCTTTTGGCGCGCCAGCTTCAACAAACAACTCAACTAAGCGTTGCGGAGTCATTGGATCTTGTTCTGACGGCTTGAGAATGAAGGTATTACCGCAAGCAATGGCGAGTGGGAACATCCACAATGGGATCATTGCAGGGAAGTTAAATGGTGTAATCCCCGCACAGACACCTAGTGGTTGAGTGTAGCTGTAGGTATCGATATTACGGGCAACATTTTCAACGGTTTCGCCCATCATCATAGAGGCGATATTACATGCATGCTCCGCCACTTCAATTCCACGCCAAACATCACCTTTGGCATCTTCAAAGGTTTTACCTGTTTCTTGCGCTAGAATCGTAGCCAGCTCATCATGGTGTTCTTTTAAAAGGTGCTGATAGCGAAGCATCACGCGCGCACGTTCAGAAACAGGCACTTCTTTCCATGTTGTAAATGCTTCTTTGGCACTATGAATTGCTTGATTCACTTCGTCAGCAGTGGCTGCATTGATGTTAGCAATGACCTGGTTATCTGCTGGATTAGTAACTGATATAACCTGTGAACCTACGCCTTCGGTAAATTCGCCATTAATATAATGTTTAACTTGAACCGTCATGTTGCTTCCTAAATCCCTGTTGAGCCCCAAAGCTCATTTAAAGTTAAGTACTGGCTGCTGTTTTATTGTGGCTATATAAATTGCCAAGCTAGTCCAGTACTTACGTCTTGTTGAATTTCTAATCTTTTACCACTGTACTTTTTGTCATTAAAAACGTTATGACTAAACTTCAATCGCCATCGCAGTGGCTTCGCCGCCACCGATACATAATGACGCCACACCTTTGGTTAATCCTTTCGCTTTAAGCGCATGGATTAACGTCACTAATACACGTGCACCAGAACAACCAATTGGATGACCTAAAGCGCAGGCACCACCATTAATATTTACTTTTGATTCATCAAGTTGTAGCTCACTGATTGCAAGCATTGTCACCATTGCGAACGCTTCGTTGATTTCAAATAAATCAACGTCAGCCTTAGACCAGTTCACTTTGTCGAATAATTTATTCATTGCGCCTACAGGCGCGGTGGTAAACATTGATGGTTCTTGCGAATGAGTTGTGTGGCCTTTAATTGTGGCCATCACATCAAGCCCTAACGACTCCGCTTTTTCGCGGCTCATTAACATAAGTGCAGCTGCACCATCTGAAATTGAGCTAGAGTTTGCCGCTGTAATCGTGCCGTCTTTAGCAAATGCAGGTCGCAGAGTTGGAATTTTTTCAGGACGGGCGTTACCCGGTTGCTCATCAGTATCGATAGTGACATCACCACGGCGACTTGAAATGGTCACAGGCACAACTTCTTGCTTAAACGCGCCTGAATTAATCGCAGCGTTGGCTTTTTCAAGTGAGTTTAGGGCGAATTGATCCATACCTTCGCGGGTTAAACCAAAGTCATCTGCCGTTTTTTGCGCGAAAGTACCCATTGCACCGCCAGTGTAAGCATCTTCGAGTCCATCAAGGAACATATGGTCTAACACTTTGCCATGCCCCATACGCATACCGCCACGCGCTTTATCAAGTAAGTATGGTGCTTGTGTCATGCTTTCCATGCCACCAGCAATCACCACTTCGCTCGAACCCGCTTTAATTAAATCATGCGCCATCATGACGGTTTTCATACCTGAGCCGCAGACTTTATTGACTGTGGTAGCACCAACACTTAATGGCAAATCAGCCCCTAAGGTTGCTTGACGTGCAGGCGCTTGGCCTAAACCTGCTGGTAACACACAGCCCATTAACACTTCATCAATTTGTTGAGTATCGATATTAGTTTGCGCCACTAAGCCTTTGATTGCTGTCGCGGCTAATGTAGGAGATGTAACGGCTGACAATGCGCCTTGAAAACCACCCATTGGGGTACGTTTTGCTGCAACGATAACGATATCTTGTGGTGATGAAAGTGTTGTACTCATAACTTCTCCGCTGTAAACCGGCTTAACATGGCCGAGATTAATACACAGTAAAATGTGATCTAGTTCAATAATCACACTCTGACGTTTACGCTAACGTAAAGCAAGGGAAATCAGTTAAATAAACATTAAGAATTTTAAATCGCTGTCATTGAAAATTTACAAACAGGATAAGCAATTGAAAAAATTACATTTTAAAGGAGGATGAATGGCTTAGATCTCGTTTATCAATCTGACTACCAGGTCGTATGACTGCCAGCATTGTAGTTATTTGATCTTTATTTTTGTTTGGTTAGCTCATCATGCAGAAAACACCTGATTACGACCGCTGTTTTTCGCTTTATATAAGCCAGCATCGGCAGCTTTAATCATTTGAGCTAAGTTGTCAGAATCATCATGCTTAATACTCACCCCTAAGCTTATTGTAAACTCAAGGGTAATATCATTAAATTTGAATTGATGTTGTTCAATGCTGATACGTAATCGTTCAGCAACCTCAACGGCTTGGTCTAAGTCAGTGTTAGGCAAAATGAGTAAAAACTCTTCGCCACCGATACGACCCAGAATATCCGATTTTTTAAACCAGTGTCTTGCTTTACTCGCGGTCGCTTTAATGGCTAAGTCACCTACTGCATGCCCATATGTGTCATTAATAATTTTGAACTTATCAATATCAAAAATGATAACAGCGAGTGGTTCATTGCGCTTTTTAGCCAGTGCAAATAATTTATTGCCTTGTTCCATGGTATAGCGGCGATTGGAAATACCAGTCATATAATCAGTTTGAGAACGGCGTTTAAAAAAGCGTCGTGACTGCACTAAAAATGCCATCATCACCAATAAAACGGCAATGATTAACGCTGTTACCGTTAAGCTCAACTTAGAGATTTGCTGTTTATCTATTTCAGATTTTAATTTCAACAGATTAATCGACAGCTGGTTCTCGAGAATTTTAACCTCATACTCCGCAACTTTAGCACTGTGCTCTAACGAAGAATAAATCACATCTTTGTCCATAATCGACGCATAAGTTTTGCGTTCATTGCCTAAGCTAGTGAGTAAAATATTAAAACTGTTTTGATAGTCTTTTTGCGCAAATTTATCTAAAGCTAGGACCGATGTTTGCAAAAATTTGGGGCTTGATTGATAGCTATTGGAATGAATAAATTGTGACGCCATTTCAAATGCTTTATCCACTTCGTTTTGCTGCATATAACTTAAGGAAAGATAGCCGATGGTAATATCGATAAAAAATGTTTCATTGGTCTGCGCTTTAAGCTGCAAAGCACTGTGTAAATGCTCCACTGCTCGTTGAAAGTCTTGCTTAAAAAAATAGCTACGCCCCGCGTTATGATGAGCAAAAAACATAAAGTCATCGAATTCAGGGTGCTGCCTCGCCAAATCAAATAATCCAGCAACGGCTATTTCAGCCTGTTCCCAGTCAGACACTTTTATCGATTCACCCACCATATTGTGGAGCATATTAAACACATCTTGATGATCGTCGACTGAGCGCCATAAATTATATGCTTCACGAAAGTATTCGTAAGCGTATTTATGTAATCCGTTTGCGCGATAAATCGCTCCCGTGGAGTTATAAATCATCGCTTGTCGGTTAGCTGTAAATTGATGCTTCTTGGCTAACATCAAAGCTTCATCTAACCTTGATAAGCCTTCTTCAAAAATATCCACATCGGCATAGCAAAATGCGCTTTGGGTTAACGCTTTTACCAGAGTATCAGGTGAGTTTAATTGGCGAGCAAGCCCCAGCGCATGCTCTCTATCAGGGCAATAATCGGCTTTCACATTTGTTTGTAAATATTTGATAAAAGAACGCTCAATATACGCAATAACCAATAAGTCAGAAATGGGCTCTCTTTCTAGCATACTAACAATATGACTATAGCTATCGTAAGCATTATCAAGTTGATCAACAGCCTCTTGCTCTATTGCTAATAACACATAAAATTCGGCTTGTTGATGGACATCCCAATAGGCTGTTTCGCTCTTTTTCTCCATAAGAAAAGCTAACTTTTCATCAGCCAGCTCAATAGAGGATAAGGTTAATTTTAGTTGGTTAATGTCAGTGGTGGATTGTTCTGTGGGTTTAGGTTTTGATTTTTCTTTTTTAGAAACTGGACTAGCGTCTGGATTATTAGCTTCATTGGCTAATATAGGAAAACTGAATGACATGATGCATAGCAACATGATCAAGATGACGATAGGTTTATTGCTCGCGTTTAATTTATTCATGGAGGAATGAATTAGCACCAAATTTCCTTTTTATCTGCGAAAACCATATGTACCCTACGACAATCATATTTAATCTACGACAACTATTTTTAACCTGCTATAACCATATCAGTATAACAATTTAGCGGCGTAATAAGTTAACACTATACCAACATGGCTAGAATGTAATAAATACAACGATAAAACATATAGGTGTATACGCCAGTCTCTGCACCACTATTAAGTCGATAGAACTAAATCCAGGATAGTTAGCGTTTGAATTAACTAAAAAGAGTCAATTTCCCGCAGGTATCACCCAAATTGCTGTTTAATGAATTTTCTAAATTAAAATGTAAAAAAGCGCTGAAATCAGCGCTTTTGTATAATTTAATCCAATTAAATTTGAGTAAATCTACTTGGTAATCATTACTGCACCAACACTTCTGTCTTCACTTTGGTTTATTAACCGAATAGTTAAACCATACTCAGGAATATTACGCCCAGCATCTAACAAGTCACCGCCGGTATAATCTCTTGAGTCTCTGAAGGTACGTTGAGCACGAGTGCGGTTGTCATACATAGTAATGCCGTATTGCTCAGACAAATCGATAAACATTTTCTCTGGTCTATCTATTCTGAACGTTGCGTCGTGAATTTGATAACGAGTCGTCGCAATATTGCCATTACTCCAAGACAAGGTATTTTGATCTGCATCGACCACACCTAAGAAACCATCGCCAGGATGCACTCCAACCCAGTTGTCAGAATATTGATTATCAACATACCAAATCAACATACCTTTCTCATAGGTCATTGGCTGTCCGGCAACATTAATATGCTCTAAGCCGCTATCAACGCCATGATGTGTACGCCACTCAACCAGATAGTAATGCTCTGTTTCCGATGAACCTGAAGACACCTCAAAACCATTTAACATCATCACTTCTGGTGATGAATCTGCATTCGCAGTAAAGGTCTCAACGTCATCAACGACTAGATTAATATCATCAACATACATACCTGGGTTCGTTACCGCGCCATCAGTTTGATACATCACGTAAAGATTAAATGCATTGCCTGCAAGCGAGGTTAAATCAAACTCTGCATTAATCCATCCAGCTGAAACTCCGGTAATACCGTTACCTAGGTTGGTATCATTTGGATTGGTTGTAGAGGTAATATTGCCCTCTAGCATAACTTGTCCAAACTCGCCTACAGCCATGACATAGGCGTAATCCCAGTCTGTTTCGATATCGTACCAAGCTTGAAATTGCAGTGAAGCCGTCGTGGCATCGCTAAGATCAACAGCAACGCCCATTAGATTTTCCAAGTTATCGCCTGAACCACTGAAGTAAGCATATTCGCCACTCGTAGGCTCGGTAATCACTTGAACTTTATTAGGAAGAGTAACCTTAATGACATCATGATTTGTTCCTTTACTAGATGCTTGATCAAGTAAACCCACCACGCCACGACGAGGAATATCATCGAAATTAACGATTGCACCGTGCTGCCAATTTCCGCCTAAAGTGGCTTGAAGATGCTCTTTAGCAAAGGGACTAAAGCCAACAGGCTCAGTACCACCTAACTCACCAGCCCAGCTTCCTGAAGACATGACTGACCACATGGACACTGGCTCGCCTTCACCAGTGTATTGGGTATCATATTCATCAGGTAATCCTAAATCATGACCGTACTCATGGCTTATCACACCCACTGCACTATCGATGGGTGCAATGGTGTAATCAAATGCTCCCATTAAACCGCCCCAATATGGTACATCAGTATTTGAGTCTGGAATGCCGTATACGCCACCGAGGTTCCAGCGATGTGACCAAATAGCATCTTCGCCTACTTGACCGCCACCAGCCTCTTCACCCACGGCAGAATGGAACACCATTACGTGATCCACTAATCCATCAGGTTCCCAATAATTACCATCACCATCAAGATCATAGCGATCTTCTATATCAAATTGGCTTAAATCTAAACTCGGATCTAATGAGGCAGCAGTCAGCGCTTCTCGAATTAGGCTGCGGGCATCACCATCAACATTGTTGCCGTAAAATGCTGCTGGCATCGTTGCCATATACCAACCTGCAACATCACCAGTTACTGTGTAGCTATCACCAGATTGTTTTTCATAGAATTGTCTAAATGAATTGGCATGATGACCATTCGGAGCAACCCAACCATCATCACCAAATAAGATTTGGCGGTAGTGGTCTTGATTGTAATCCTCATAATACATGCCTGACTCTTCTGGCAAAATTGAGTTATGAACAAAGTCTGGAAACTCCATTAAAATAGCCAAAACTCGCGCTTCTCGAGTTGATCCATCATAAAGTTCTTCTTGAACGTTTTCAGGTGCGTTTCGAATCGAGCGCCCCGTTAAACTGCCTTTCGACGCTTCATGGCGGCGTTCCATTTTAGTTTTACTTTTAATTTCACTGGTCATTGAATAATGGCTGGTGATATTTGCATCTTGAGCTGCAGCGTTCACTATCGCTTCAGCTTGACGCTTTTTAAGATAGGTTTTTAATGCCGACTCCGCTTCTTTCAAGCTAGCTGACTGTGGGATTTTTCCTGACTTCTTAAGCATTTGAATCAGTTTTTGCTCATCAGCAATCACCATATCAAATGCGCCAGTTTGTGGTATGGGAGCATGCTCTGCTGCTTGCAAGCTTCCTGAGAGCCCAGCAATAGCTAAGGCTAGTGGGATTAATTTGTTGTTATTCAATTGAATACCCTCATGTAAAATTCAGTTCCGTTTGAAATTTCTACTCAGAAAGACTCAGCTGCGCTAACTAAGTATTCAAAAACCCTAACTGAAGAACTGCTGAGACGAAATAGACACAAGGACATTTCATTCCCAAGTATGAACCCAAGCTTAATACCTCATTCTTATGGGTATTTTACTGGTTTCAACATATACAAAAAGAGCCATCTAGTAAGACTAAATGGCTCAAATATTAAAGACTGTTTGTATATGATTTTGATAAAGCTACAAGTTAAACCATAACGAAGTTAACTTTTTGACTCCCAAGGCGTTCGGCCACTCATATCTGAAAGGTCATAAGGGGTAAGCTGATATACATAGTAGTTTAACCAGTTACTCACCAACAAACTGCCATGACTATGCCACCTAGCAATGGCCTCTTGACTCGGATCATCATTTCTAAAGTAATGAGTCGGCACTGATGGTTCAAGCCCTTGTTCAAGGTCACGTAAATATTCATCTTGCAAGGTCGATTTTTGATACTCAGGATGCCCCATCACAAACAAATTGCGACTATTACGGCTCAGTACAATGTAAGCGCCCGCTTGTTCTGATTCTGCAAGTACCTCAAGATCTGGATGTTGCTTAATGTCTGCTACATTCATTTCAGCAAAACGAGAATGTGGCGCAAAGAACTCATCATCGAAACCACGTAGCAGCGGATGTGGCTTTGTGCTGCGGCGGTGACAAAAAACCCCAGAACGTTTTTCATCTAACAATTTTCGATGTAAATCATAAAGATGAAATAAACCTGCATGTGCAGCCCAACAAAGAAAGAGTACCGAAGTGACATGTTGCTGTGACCAATCAATAATTTCTTTAATGTGCTCCCAGTAAACTACATCTTCAAAATCTAACTGACCGAGCGGTGCCCCTGTAATAATTAAGCCATCGTAGTTTTTACTTTTAACCGCTTCAAAATCACGATAAAAAGTATTCATATGGTCAATAGAGGTGTGTTTAGAGGCTTTATCATGAATGCGCAATAAGTCTACATCCACTTGCAGTGGCGTATTTCCTAGTAAGCGAAGTAACTGAGTTTCGGTTTCAATCTTATTAGGCATAAGATTTAAGACAAGTACCCGCATAGGACGAATATCTTGATTAGCTGCCCGGGTTTCGGACATCACAAAGATATTCTCTGATTCTAAAATTTCTGCAGCAGGTAAATTATCTGGAATTCTAACCGGCATTAAAAGCACCTTTTTTTACTGAATATTCGGTGCCATTAGCCTGACTGCAAATAATCACAAGTATTGGTAATAACCTGTGATTTTTGAAGTTACGCTTATCCACCGACCTTATTAACAACAACATTAACGGGTTGCACCTCGTCAATATTGACAATGTAAGACTGAGTATTGATAAACCACAGCTCGCCATTGACTTCTATTCTTGCGCCGATCGCATAGGTGTGACCCTGCTGAAACTGATCTCTGGTAATTTGGAACTCAAATGAATATGGCGTCATTGCGTTCTCAGACATCATTTCAGCCAACACAATGGCTTTGGTATCTTGTAAAGACACATCTTTAAGCTGCACTTTAATGACAGCATCTGCTGGTAAAGCGATACGTTCTCGGTAAGTGACATCACCAGAAACCGTCACTAAGTCATTACTAGAAGCACAAGCTCCAAGACCGACAATGATAGCTACCGATATCAACATTTTGCTTAAAATTCGCTTCACTGCATTACTCATGTCACTCTCCTTTATCATACATTAAGACTTCTGGAAGTCTATACGTCTCACGTTGAATAATATTCTTGCTTGTTATCGAAAGCAGTTGTTTTTATCATAGGTCATCATTTCGAAGCCATAAAGCGTATGACACAAGCAAACGCAATAATAGTGGGCGCTAGCTCACACCTTAGTAAAGAAATCGCCACTCGATTAGCGCAACAAAACGTTTCATTGGTGTTGTTTGTTCAAAACCCTGAAGATATGCAAGAGTTTGCAGATCAATTACCCACTAAAGTTGAAGTTTTACCTTTAGATATTGAGAACCCAAGCGCAATTATTAGCCAATTAGAAAAGGTTTGGTTAAGCATAGATGGCGCACATTTGGTTTTAGTCAATACAGGGCTTAATGGTTATCATGAATCGCTACCTTGGCAATTAGAGCAAGATATCATTGATGTCAACGTCAGTGGTTTTACTGCGATTTGCAATACCACCTTCCGTTTAATGCGTGAACAAGGTTATGGCCAAATCGCTGCGATCAATTCAATCGCTGGATTACGTGGTGGCCCTAGTGTGGCTTACCATGCATCAAAAGCCTATGCACAAAGCTACCTCGAAGGTTTGAGCATGCATGCGCAGCGATTAAAGCTTCCTATTACCATTACCGATATTCAATTAGGTTTATTGGATAAAGCAGCGATGCAGCAAAGTAAACTGTGGTTACCGCCTTTGCCTAAAGTGGCGGCGCAAATTATCAAAGCTATGCAAAAAGGTAAGCGAAAAGTATATGTCACTAAGCGCTGGCGCCTAATTGCTTGGATGACAATGTGTTTACCAGAATTTATTTACAATACTCGCCATTGGAAAACAAAAAAGAAGAAATAAGTTGATATCTGGCATATACGCTAATGCCCCATCATCTAAAACAAAAAACAGGAGCTTAGGCTCCTGTTTTAATGGTGTAAGTTATCTCGCTTAAGATAATTAGAACTTATAACCCACACTCACCATATAAACCCATGGATCGATATCAGTTTCAATCGTCACTGGGACAGAAACATCACCGCCTTCTGGAGCATAATTAAAGCTAGCATCGGTTGAGATCTGTGCGTACCAAACTGACGCATTCACCAACCAGTTATCATTAATGTTGTAATCTAATCCGACTTGAGCAGCCAATCCCCAAGAGTTAGACAAACTTAAATCAGATAAACGATCACCAACGCTATCGGTAATTTCATTATCAAAGAAATTGGTAAAGTTAACACCCACTCCCACATAAGGACGTAATTTAGATTGAGCATTTCCAAAATAGTATTGAGCGACTAAGGTTGGTGGTAAGTGTTTGGTTTCAGCCACTTTCATACCAGCAATTGAGATATCATGAGTAAATGGTGTTGCCGCTAGTAATTCAAGCCCCCAGTTATCAGTCAACATATAGCCAAAATTCAAACCAACTTGCGTATTATCATCAACAGAGAATTGTCCCAAATCACCTAAATCTGGAGTGACAACATTTTCGCTAGAATCGTTTGGTGCAACAGCGACTGCACCCACTCGAAAGATGAAATCACCTGCTTGATGAGCAAAAGCTGAAGAAGAAATCCCAGCAGATAGTAAGCTAGCGGTAACGAGGCTAAGGGCTAATTTTTTATTCATTATGACGACTCCATGTATGCAACATAATTAGTGCTTTTACGTAAACACATTTAACAATTGGCGCTACACTGCCAGAAATTCCCCGTAACAATATTGATATAGATCAACAAAAAGCCTTACAACTAAATAGGTAGTTACCAGCGTTGATCAAGATCACAAAAACCAAGCTTACTTTGATAAAGATGCTTTATATTTAGATGTTTAAAGTGATTATTCAGAGGTTTGATCTGCAAATGTCATTGATTATGCTTTTTGTATGTAATGCTTAAAGCCCGCTTAAAAATCACAATTTGTTAACACTAATCCCTGTAATTAATCATACAAACACTTTATTTACAGGAGCAATTGTTACTCTTAATCGATAGAGAAATGATACGATTGCGATACAAATGGAATTTACAGTAATAAGGCAGTGATCATTTTCAATGACATTACGATTGAACAGCCATTTATGGAAGATAATTTGCTCACTAGTGTTAACTGCTAGTCAAGCCGTTTCAGCAGCGCATACTGACCTCAGCCAATCAACAGCCCTTGACCAAGCGTTGACAACAAGTACTGATAATAAAGTCAGCACAATTGTACGTGCTAGAGATGAAACAGCTCCTGAGATCAATGAATCTGATGACATTAGCTCTGATGACATTCACACTAGTGATAATGTGCTTGTTGAGACAGAGCACTCCCCCTGCTACGATCATGCGCAATCAGACACTCGATTAGACAAGACCTTCGCCTACTTAAATACCAAGTTCTGCGAACCCGCCATTTGGTTTGATAGTTTTTTTGTTGACGAGCGAATAACAGATGATGCAAGAGCTGGCACTATTGTTCGTTGGTATAATGACTTTTCCTATTTTGAAAAAGAAGGTTTCAAATACCGCTCTAACGTTAAAGCGCATTTAAACCTGCCAGGTATGAGTAAAAAGCTTAAATTAATACTTGATTCAACAGGTGAGGACGACCCCTTTTCATTCATTAAAAGTCCTGATGATGACAATGAACGTGAAGTCGGTTTACGTTATGATTGGTATGCCAAAGAGCGAACCAGCTTTAATATTAAGGCAAGCTTTAAACCTAAAATTGAAGCGCGTTATCGTTATACCTACCCTATTTCTCAAAATACATTATGGCGATTTACACAAACGCTATATCAAGAAAAAAAAGTGACTGGCGAAACCTCAGAATTTGATTTCGAACATGCTTTTAATGAGTCATTTCTATTACGATGGAATAGTGCTGCTCAATATGAGAACAAAAATAATGGTTGGGAATTAGGTACAGGATTACAACTTTATCAATATCTTAGCGATACTAAAGCAATCAGTTATCAAGCGAGGATCAATGGTGTAACTGAGCCTTACCATTATATTGAAACCGCCAGTATCGGCCTAACATATCGTCAAAACTACGCTAGAAAATGGTTATTTTTCGCAGTAACACCTGAATATACATGGACTAAAGAAGACGATACCGCTGAGCGGTTAAACCAAATGGTCATTACATTCTCCATAGAAATCCTGTTTCAGAATGTCTAAGATTAATCAATTGAGGCCGGCACTTACAACTCTAACGATAATCTCGGGTAATGATTAAACCAAGGTTTGCTGGCTACACGCTTCATGAATGCTGACTCATCCGCTTTGGGGTTATAGTTAACCGTCAAGTTAAATACGCTTTCTAAACCAAATACAGACTCTACACATAGCTCACCCTCTTCATCTAATTTAACGGCTATAGCGGTTTGCTTTTCAGGCCAATATGACATGGCGTTCATGCAAGATGTATAAGCTGGGTGGTTATTTTTCTTATGCATTCTCGCCTGATTTTTGACAGACCAAGGTAAATTCATTTGCTCTGTTAATGCCAACTCAATCAGTTTGTCTCTATAAATACTGGTTTCTTCATGGCACCAATAAATAACGTCAATATCGTTCAATTTAGACGCAGGAGCATCGTGTAATTTGTCCCAGACTAAATTACGAACAAAGCCTGCGGCAATGAACCAATCTTCTACTTCATTTTCAGCAAAAAACTGCGCAGTTAACTTAAGCGCAGACATTCTCATTGCATCACTTAACAACCAATCTTTTAATTGTGCTTCATAGTCCATAATCAGTACCGACATTATCAAATGAGCAAAATTACCTAAAGTTAATAAAAGATAGTCTTATCAAGACATAGATAATACTCACTGAAAACCTAGATTTAGTCGGTAAAGCTAGCACATTATTTTTGATGGTTCACTGATTTAAATGTAAATATTAACGATTGCTAATGCAAATAATTCAAACTGATTAATAATTACACCTGTGCTCATTATACTTTTAAGTTAACTGACATCATGTTGTTGCTCAGGTGCGGCCTGTGCAAACGCTGGTAACTGATTACATTCGTTCCATATTCTAACAATGTTCGGATATTGTGATAAATCCACATTAAAGCGATAGGCATTATAAACCTGCGGTATTAAGCAAATGTCAGCCATTGTCGGGCTGTCACCAAAACAATATTTTCCTGCCGTTTTAGACAATTGAATTTCGAGCGCTTTAAAACCAAGATGGATCCAATGGTGGTACCATTTCATTTTATCTTCTTCATTTACGCCCATTTCTTTCACTAAAAATTGTAATACTCGCAAATTATCCAAAGGATGAATTTCACATGCAATGGATTGCGACATAGCACGAACAACGGCTCTGTCTTTAGCTGTGCTAGGCAAAATGGCAGCCTGAGGGTATTGCTCCTCAAGGTATTCAATAATGGCCATTGATTGGGTTAGTGAAAACTCGCCTTGTTCATCTTCATCGATAAAGGCCGGTACTAGGTGCTGCGAGTTAAGCTGACTGAACATCTCACTGTATTGTTCACCACCATTTTTAACTAAATGAACAGATATTTGCTCAGCATTTAGTTGTTTTAAATTAAGCGCTATACGCACTCTATAGGCCGCACTTGAGCGCCAGTAACCGAGTAATTTCATGGTATGTCCCTATGTATTCTTTTTGAGCTTAATAGATATAAAAAAAGCAACAACGCTAAGCGTTATTGCTTTTATTGATTACAACACCCATATTTATCGGCGTTTAACCTTTATATTCAACAACTTTCTGATCAATCGAACCGAATATACTGCTGTCATTGTCATCGAACATTTCGATGCGCACTGTATCACCAAAACGCATAAATGGTGTGCTAGGTTTGCCATCGGCAATGATTTCTAACATGCGCTTTTCAGCTAAACAGCTTGAACCTGCACTGCGGTCATAGTTCGAAATTGTGCCTGAACCAATCACAGCGCCAGCACATAGTGGGCGAGTCTTAGCAACATGAGCCACTAATTGACTGAAATCAAATGTCATATCAACACCAGCATTTGGACGACCAAACAGCTCACCATTTAGATGGGTAACGAGTGGTAAATGGACTTTACTGTCTTGCCATTTTTCACCTAATTCATCAGGGGTAATCGCCACTGGCGAAAATGCGCTTGATGGCTTAGATTGGAAAAAGCCAAACCCTTTAGCAAGTTCACCTGGAATAAGGTTACGCAGTGAAACGTCATTAACCAGCATCAATAATTTTATGTGTTGCTGTGCATTTTCAGCGCCAACGCCCATTTTTACATCATCAGTGATCACTGCTATTTCAGATTCAAAATCAATACCGTATTCTTCACTGGCCATTTCAATATCAGCTTTAGGGCCAATAAAGCAATCAGAACCACCTTGATAAACCAGTGGGTCAGTCCAGAATGTTTCTGGCATTTCAGCGCCACGGGCTTTACGCACTAATTCCACATGGTTTACATAAGCACTGCCATCAGCCCATTGGTATGCGCGTGGTAAAGGCGATAAACAACGTGCTTCGTCAAAATCCACTGCATTATCCATTTGACCCGCATTCAACGCTTCATACAGCTCTTGTAGCTGAGGATTCAGTAAATCCCATGCATCAAGTAATTGTTGCATTGTTTTCGCAATAGCAGGTACTGCAACGGTTTTAGTTAAATCTTTGCTAACCAACATCAGCTGGCCATCGCGGCGACCGTTGTTATAACTTGCAAGTTTCATTCTGACTCCTAAATAGGTACAAATAAGGTTGATATCAAATAAATAAAATTGTCATCACTGCTGAGTGTGTAGCTGAATAAAACATAGCTTATGTTCCACTTTTAACCGATACACATCGCAGGTTAATACCAACAAAAATAGCCTTCTTAAGGCTAGAAATACCTTAAGCTTAGCCAAATTAATATAGCGTGAGGCAAATCACATTTTTGCAAGGTAGCCTAGGTTTTGTAAACCTTTTGATACATTGCTCAAGATAATGCCAATTAAAGCAATAAACGTCTTGAAAACACGACAATGCCAGCGTATTGCTGGCATTAAATCGTTACACAAGGTTTGAGTCTCAGTTTCTACACATTGACCTTTACCGCTAATTATCGTTTTTTGGTAATTTTGTAATCTCGTAACTTATTAGCAATTGCGGTGTGGGAAACCCCCAGTTTTTTCGCCAACTGACGCGTACTTGGGTAAGCAGGATATAAGCGCCTTAGTAAGCTTGCTTCATATTCTTTCATGGCTTGATCTAAACTGCCTTCGAACTCTTCGTCAAAGTAACCAAAACCTTCTGCATAAGATGGCAGTTTTAATTGTTCAACGGTTAACTCCGCAGAGCCATCCCACATTGAAACAGCTCTAAATATCGCATTTTTTAATTGGCGAACATTGCCAGGCCAAGCGTAAGTGAACAGATAATCACGACAACTGGCAGAAATACGTCGAAGCGGACTAGAGAGTTGCTGGCTGTAATGCTCTAAGAACATCTCCGTTAACGGTATAACATCGACTTTACGCTCACGCAATGATGGCATGTGATAGCTCAAGACGTGAATGCGATAATATAAATCTTCTCTAAACTCACCTGATTGACATAACTCAGCTAAATTCTTCTGGGTTGAACAAATAATACGTACATCAGCACGCACTTCTTCATCACCGCCGATACGTCTAAATGTACCGTCTTGCAACAGACGCAGTAATTTAACTTGCGCCGCTTTCGACATTTCAGCGATTTCATCTAAAAATACCGTACCGCCCTTTGCTTCTTCAAACAAACCGCGTTTAACGACTTGGCCTTCATTAGAAACAAAGCCAAATAACTCTTCTTCGGCAACACTGTCTGGAAGCGCGGCGCAATTAATCGGGATAAAGGGGTGTTCACGTCGCATGCTGGCATCATGGCTGGCTTTCGCCATTAACTCTTTACCTGTGCCCGTTTCACCAGTGATGAGTAACGGTGCATCAAGTTGCGCCATTCGCTTAGCTTGCTTAAGCACATCTTTCATTTTATCGCTAACAGCCAATACATTATCAAAACCAGTGGTTTGATTCTGTAATGCATTGAATTGCTTACCGACTCTTGCTGGAGATTTAAGTGACACCACTGCGCCCGCAAGAATGCTGGCATTATTTTCATCGGGTAGATAAATCGGCAGCATTTCGGCTAAGTATTCATTGGTACCAATTTGAACCCGTGTAGCTTGTGCAAGCACTGGGGCTTCGGTTAACCAACGCGAAAAGTTAAATCCTTGCACCCAATGATTTAACGACTCATCAATCACTTCATGTTCTTGCATATTTAACGTCAATAAAGCCGACTCGTTTACAATACGAATACGTCCTTTAGCGTTGATGGAGAACACAGAATCAGGTAAGGTTTTTAATAAGGTTTTTAACGCATAATGTTCTTGTTCTGAGGGCATAAACGAGACAGTACGAACATCATGTACACTTTCTACTTTACGAATAAGAGGCATTAATTCGCTTAAGGTTTCGAAACCGATTTCAGCAAATTGTAAGTATAGAAATCCCCGGTTACTGGCATCAATTGCGATTAAGTTAATGCCATAATTTTCTAGCACTTCGAGAATATCTTTCGCAAGGCCGATGCGATCTAAACAGCTCACTTCCAAACGCATATACAACTATTCCCTATCAGTCATTTTTTCTGGAATATACGAGGATTAATGAAAATCTCATTTAAAAATAATGAGAAATACCATCCTTCTTTATTTGTGAGCGATACGTTAAAAGGTTATGAGGCGTGTGGCAAGTGTTGTTTACAGTGGAATTGTAACAGGGGAAGTATTATAGCAGGTTACGTTAACGTAACCTGCTGAAATTCATGATGAAGATAATTAACCAATTAACTGGTCTGTTTTCGCCGCCATGATGAAATCATTCTTATGTAAGCCTTTTATTGAATGTGACCACCACGTTACCGTGACTTTTCCCCATTCAGTTAAAATTCCTGGGTGATGAAATTCTGCTTCAGCAAGCTCGGCTAATTGATTAGTAAATACCATCGCAAGTTTGAAGTTTTTAAACTTATACACGCGTTCTAGTTGATTAATACCATCGCGATTTTCAACACGCCATTCAGGTACCATTTTACTGAACTCAACCATTTCTTGCTCAGTTACTTTCGGGGCATCAATTTGGCAAGCTTCACATTTCAACTCTGATAAATCAGACATAACAACTCCTGGGTAAAGTAATTTATTCTTATTAAATTTAATTCTGTCGCTTAACTGGCAATGGTTTTGGGTGCAAATTTGGGTTCAAGCAGTCCCAACTTACGTGCTTCAGTCACGGCTGCCATAATATCCATCTTGGCAATTTCATCAAGATAATCAACACTGTCGATAACGTAATAAACAGGCTGCATGATATCGATGCGATATGGCGTTCTTAGCACTTCAATCAGATCAAATGGCTTACGCTCAGGTTCATCGCTTAATGCATATAAGGTCTCACCGGGAGAGCTTAAAATGCCGCCGCCGTAAATATTCAATTCGCCATCTGCACCTTTTACTAAGCCAAACTCTACAGTGAACCAATAAAGTCTCGCTAAAAAGACTCTCTCTTCTTTTGTCGCAGCTAACCCTAATTGACCATAAATATGCGAAAAACGCGCAAATGAAGGGTTGGTTAATAATGGGCAATGACCAAAGATTTCATGAAAAATATCAGGCTCTTGTAAGTAATCAAACTCTTCCTTAGTGCGAATGAATGTCGCCACTGGGAATTGTTTATTTGCCAGCAGCTCAAAGAACTTTCCGAATGAAATAAGTGCAGGCACGCCAGCCGTTGTCCAGCCAGTTGCCTCAAGTAGCACCTTATCGATTTCTTTTAATTGTGGCACTCGGTTGCTTGGCATAGCCAAAGCATCCAATCCTTGCATGTAGGCATCACAAGCGCGTCCAGGCATATTGATGGCTTGTCGCTGATACAGTTGATGCCATACATCATGTTCTTCATCTGTGTATTGAATATAGCCCTGATTGTCAGGGATCTTAGCGGTATAGTTTGTTGCTTTGCTCATAAGTGTCACTTTACGTAAACTGCTCTCCCTTCATAGTGTGCTAAGGTTTCAAATTTGTTAACAACCTCAGGGTTTATTCTTGGTCCATGTGGTAGCAATAAACGTAAACTATTCACTACAAGTTACCATAATTATAAAATTACTCTTTTAAAATCAATAAACTAAAATGTAGTTAATGTTTGACAAACGAGACACCAACTTCAAAATCACTTTGTTGGCATTTTGCTTTAGCTTCTAGCTGAGACGCTAAAATAGATAAAAGACAACAAATGTTATATTCAGCTCGATAACTTCAGTACAATAAGTTTAATTGTATAATTCAATCGAATAGTTTGTCGTACGACAGCGTTAAGGAAAGACCATGGCAATTTTAGTTACAGGCGGTGCTGGGTACATAGGAAGCCATACTGTTGTTGAACTTTTGAATGCCGATCAGCAAGTCATTATCGTAGATAATCTATCGAACGCCAACGTTAACGCCCTTGGGCGTATCGAAACCATAACTGGTAAATCCTGTGTTTTTTACCAAGGCAGTGTGCTTAATAAAGCCCTACTACATAAGATTTTTACCGATCACCCTATTGAATCTGTGATTCATTTTGCAGGTCTTAAAGCTGTAGGTGAGTCTGTTATTAAGCCTCTGCAGTATTACGAAACCAATGTCACTGGCACCATTATTTTATGCCAAGTGATGGCTGAGCATAACGTAAAACAGCTGGTGTTCAGTTCGTCCGCGACCGTTTATGGCATCCCTGAAGGTTTACCTATTCGTGAAGACTTCAGCACAGGTGCAACCAATCCTTATGGGCAGTCAAAATTAATGGTTGAACAACTGTTACGAGACTTACAGGTGGCCGATAATCAGTGGAATATTGCCGTACTAAGATACTTTAACCCGGTTGGCGCCCATCAAAGTGGTTTAATTGGTGAAGATCCAGCTGATATACCCAATAATTTAATGCCATTTATCTGCCAAGTTGCTGTGGGGAATATCCCTGAGCTAAAAATATTCGGTAATGATTATCTAACGCCAGATGGCACCGGAATTCGCGATTACATTCATGTCGTTGATTTAGCTCAAGGTCATTTAAAAGCGTTACAAAAGTTATCAGACCAACCTGGCATAGTGACCTATAACTTAGGTACAGGAAGGGGCTACAGTGTTATCGAAATCATTAAAGCGTTTGAACTGGTCAGCGGTAAACAGATCCCCTATCGTTTTGCCCCACGCCGTGATGGCGATCTTGCTGCATATTTTGCCGATGCAAGCCTTGCTTATGAAGAATTAGACTGGCAACCATTGCACACGCTTGAATCAATGGTTGAAAGCAGTTGGTTGTGGCAATCTAAGAACCCTAATGGTTATAACGATTAGCCTAACTTAATCTATTTTGTGTTACCGGAAGAAATATGAGCCAATCAATTAATCACAGTCGCAGAAACTTGTTTCGTCGTAAAAAGTTTGATGCGCAAAGACCACCTTGGGTAAAGTCTGATATTGAATTTACCGATGAGTGCACCCGCTGTAATGCCTGCATCGACGCATGCGAGACCAAGGTATTAGTTAAAGGCGACGGCGGTTTTCCGGAAATCAAATTTACTGAAGATGAATGCACCTTTTGTCAGCAGTGTGTCACTGTGTGTAAAGAGCCCATTTTTGACCTAGCTCAAGAGCAACCATGGACGATTAAAGCGACTATTAATGACTCTTGTTTGACCTATAAAGGGGTTTGGTGTCAAAGCTGTAAAGATGCATGCGACCCAGGAGCGATTAGTTTTAAGATGGCGGTTGGCCAGGTACCAAAACCAATTATTGATACTGAAGCTTGTACTGGATGCGGCGCTTGTGTTTCGCCTTGTCCATCAGTGTCAATTAGTATCAATGAGTCAAAAATCGGCGATTAATGGTGATTTCTACTGAGCAGCGTCAGAAAAAGTCAGTGTCGTCAAAATATAATGGTTTTTTTTGATTTTATTTGCAGTTATATTAATGTTAATTTTTATAATAAAGCCATTTCGGTCGCTTATGTATAGTGGACTAATTTGCGAAAAAAGAGAGCCTACATGTTTAGTAAAAAAAGCCCTACCAGTAACTTAAGTTTCATCGCTAATGATTGTGAATTAACGGGTAATATTAAAGTCGCTGGAGATGTACTCATCGCGGGTAAAATCAATGGTGAAATTCGTGCATCAGGCAATGTAACTGTAGAACCTTCTGGCGTGATTACAGGCGGCGTTGTCTGTGTTGAAGCCACCATTTCAGGCTTAATAAATGGCAATATTACTTGTGAGAAGCTTTCGATTACTAACACAGGAACCTTTGACGGTGAAGTGTACAGTAAACGTATGGAAATATTAGATAATGGGCAGTTTATTGGCTACCGTAAAGCCTATGACGAAAGCTTAGAACACAAGAGCTTGCTTAATGAAAAGGTGGTTAGCCCAGAAGCTGATAAATCAACTGATAACCCTCAACTGTCAGCAGTTAACGCGTAATTGACAGCTAAAAACTAATAATTTAGTTATCGTTTGTATTGATAAAATGCACTTGCTGCCACTCGCGAAGTAGCTCAACGAACTCTGAGGGTGGTCTATCAAGACTATCGATTGAAATATACAGATGAAACCCCAAATGACTTTCTAGGGTTTGACAACGATGCCCGAACATCGCTAATACACCTCGATAGCGATCCCCGTTCACCACTAATGGGGTAAATTCAGCCCCAAGATACGTTTCTAGACTCTGTAAATCTTCATCTTGTGTCGCAGCTGTCATTAATAACGGACGTTGTTCCCCTAATAACCCGGTTGCCAACCTCGGTGAAATACAATCTAAAATCGGATTAATTTGCTTTAATTTAAAACCAATATAAGGCAGTTCAATTAACTCAAGGTTTTGTGTCACTCTAGATACATCAACACGTTGAATATTGTCCCAACTAATGTGCACTGTGCCACGTTGATGAAAGTAATCTAGTCCCGCCTCGGTCAGTTTAAAGCTTGCCTTAGGCTGATTAACTTTGGCTATCCCTAAAATTAAACTCACACTGCCAAAACCAAATAACACAATGCCGATACCAAAAAGGTGTTGGGCATTGATAAACAATATCAGGCTGATAATCAGCGCTATTGCGCCAAAAACACTCAATGTGATGCCATTTCGTTTGCCAAATGGGCTGATTAATAATGTTTTATCATCTAGGTTTGTTTCATTAGACATTGGTGACTAACCCTTTGACTTTTATCCATAGCATGCCGATATACTCGTGAATGGAGCGTTGAGAAATAAATAGGTTTTCAGCACTAAAACGCCACCAGTAACCTGGAGAGCTTAAAAAATTAGTTGGTGCAGCAACCGGTGAGAGCTCATTAGCAGTGAAAATCATCATCGAGCGAGGCATATGGGTCGCTGATGTCACTAAAATAAATGGTTTTTTACCAACAATGGTTTTCATTGAACGTGCTTCTTCGATGGTATCAAGTGCATCAGGGAAAGTGACGATGCTATCTTCGCTAACGCCTAGCTCAATTGCCGCTTGTTTCATGATGATGGCATGTGGTGTTGGGGTTAAGCCGCCACTCCAGCCACTCACCACTAAAGTACACTGTTTATCTGAAAGCGACAGTTGCCTAATGCCCTCAGAAAGTCTTGATAAAGCAGTAGCCGATAATTGCTGAACTGCACTGATAGCGTTATTTTCTCGATGGCCAGATCCCAGTACCATCACAAAACAAGCATCATGACTAATTTGTGTCAACGGTAACTCGTTAACTGGATATCTTGACTCTAAACTGTTCGCGAGGTTGGCAGAAATAAAAGAGTTACTTAATAGCATTAAGCTCGATATGCCAACCAATAAACATAACTGGCCAAATGACTTAAATTTTTTAGCCTGAAAACGCCAAATAAAAAGTGCGAACAATAAACAAATTAAAATAAACGGCACCGGCATTACAAATTGCGACAGGCCTTTTTTAAACCAAAACATCAATTTCATCTGCTGTTTATCTGCTCAATTAGAAGGGGCTAAAGTAAATTAGCTGTATTGTATCTTTTGCGACAGCAGATTGCGAAAATTACCGATATTCAATTAGATTTTGCAAATAAACCCAATAAAAAAGGTGCTCACGGAGCACCTTAATATCAGCTATTTAAACTGGCAAAGCTTATTAATTGATGAGGACCAATTAAGCGTTACTCTTTGCCCCACAACCATGCAGCGCCACGTACACCTGATGAAGCGCCAAATTCATTCTTAACCACAATTGTGTTGCACTCACGGCCGACTACGTATTTAGGTAACACTTTTGGTAGCTCAGTATAGATTGCATCAATATTTGACACCCCACCGCCTAATACAATCACATCAGGGTCTAACATATTAATCAGATGCGCTAATGAACGTGCTAAACGGTCTATATAACGAACAAATGCTTGGGTCGCTAACGGATCACCTTCTGCCATCATTTGTGAAATTTGAATACCACTGTCTGCCACGCCGCCTGCTCGGCGAAAATCTCGCACCCAACCCGTGCCCGATATAAAGGTTTCAATACAATCTTTATTGCCACAAAAACATGAAGTTGAGTTGAATTCATCAGATGTCATCCAAGGCAGTGGATTATGTCCCCACTCACCTGCAATACCATTGCCGCCAGCATGCACTCGACCATTAATCGATAAACCGCCGCCACAACCAGTGCCAATAATAACCCCAAAGACCACACCTTTACCTGCAGCTGCGCCATCAACGGCCTCAGATACAGCAAAACAGTTTGCATCATTTGCAATGCGCACTTCTCTATCAAGACGTGCACTTAAATCTATATCTAATGGATGGCCATTAATCCAAGTAGAATTTGAGTTTTTAACTAACCCTGTAAAGGGTGAAACCACTCCAGGGATCCCAACGCCAACCGAGCCTTTTTGTTGAGTATCAGCTTCAGCCTCATCTACTAAACCAATAATGGCATCTAAGGTATCAGGATAATTTCTCGGGGTAGGAACACGTTTACGAAACAATTCGCTACCATCTTCAGCTAATGCCACTAATTCAATTTTTGTCCCGCCAAGATCAACACCCATGCGCATCATAGCTTTACTCTCCATTTAATTATAATCTGTCATTCGATACGCATTTGATGCTGCAACCATGATGGTTCATAGGATGTTTAATGACTTAATCTCTGTGTGCTACCACTTTAATACACACAAATATGTTAGCCAATAAACAATACTAAGCTATGTACGCTCAAACCATTTTGGTGATGCTGCTATAAAATACGGATTTAAAATATTTTCTTTTTGGTTGTACTCAAGCGGTGTGAGTTCAGGGTAAATAAGCACCTGACCACCCGCACTTTCTAATACTGCTTGCGCCGCACCGGTATCCCACTCGCTAGTTAAGCCTAAACGTGGATATACATCAGCATTGCCTTCAGCAACTAAGCAAAACTTCAGCGAACTCCCCACACTTTGCATTTGGTGGTCGCCGATATTAGCAACGTATTCAGCAAGGCCAGGGCTAATATGTGAACGGCTACCGACCACAATAGGCTTATCATTAATCTGTTGCTGACTGATATCCAACACTTGCTGCTTTGCGTTACTTTCTAACCATGCACCCTCGCCTAAGAGGCCTGAGTAGCATTTATTTAATACAGGGGCGTACACGACACCCGCCACGGCTTTGCCGTTATGGATAAGCGCAATGTTGACCGTAAACTCGCCATTGCGTTTAATAAATTCTTTGGTGCCATCTAATGGATCAATTAACCAATAGGTTGACCAGTTTCTTCTTACATTCCAATCAATGTCCGCAGCTTCTTCACTCATCACTGGTATATCAACAAAATGTTTTTCAAGTTCAGCGACAATCACATTATGGCTGGCGATATCGGCTGCCGTAACTGGGCTGTCATCTTGCTTTTGCTCAATTTGCAAGTCAGGCTTTGAATACACTTGCATAATCGCATCACCTGCCTGCTTGGCAATGGTAATGACGGTATCGAGCTGTGCTTTAGTTAAACTTGTATGTTGTACTAATTTTTTATTACTCAAAGGGAATTCCTTAGAAAATACCGACATTTAAGCCAGAAAATTATCAACATACATTATGCCACCTTGCTTATTAAAGATTTATAACTATTTTGTTTGTCTTAGACATTTAACATGATTGAAATTAATGCCATTAAATGGCTTGTACCACGGGTTTTCTTTATTCACTCACACTAGATTTCTAACGTGATGTAATCTGATTTCACTCAAGGCTAAAACTTTATTGTTACTTATTTGTAACGCCAGCTTGATAGTAAGCCAAGAGCGATGAGCTTAAAACCCTCATCGCCTTAACTGCATTCGTATTCAAACTTATTTAGTCAACATCACATTATCAACTTGCATCACGACACCACTTTGATTACCCCATGCAGGAAAGATAACTAAAGGTGTATCCACTTGAGTTAAATCTAAACTAGAACCTGTATTGGCTACGACATCTGCAAACGCTATTTTGTAATGAGTCCAAACACCAATTTCAGGCGCATCAATCGCAAAGTCACCTGAACTGCATGGATGACCACAGTCGACTTTAATATTAAAATCTCTTACTTCACGTGGGTCGCTGGTGACATTCAAATCAAACTCGACAAAGTTAAAGCTACTGACGTCTTGCTGAAAATTTGCACTTTGAAAATACACCACGGCTTCATTAGTATTAAAGCTAAATTGGCTCACAAGATTATTGTCACCACCAACATCAACCTGTTCAATTGCAACACTCCCTGTTGCCGCATAATGACCAATTTCAAAAGGCGCTTTAACTGCATCATCATAAACAATTAATTCATCAGATTGAGACACTTCATATTCATAGCGCACATTATCAATTTGCAGGCTCATATTGCCTAAAGGCTCTATCACAAAAGGGTTGGCTACCGAGGCTAAATCAACAAAGCTTCCCGGTGAAAATCGATTACCACTGGCAACAAGGTCGGCAATAGGTAAGCGAATTTCACTCCAAGTATTTAACTCGGGTAAAACCACGCTGGTGTCGCTAACATTGGGCCAGCCACTGTCTATTTTAACCAATAGTTCCACGTCATTATCGGTGCTAATGACATTCAAATCGAAAACTAACACGCCATTCGTCGCCCAATGGGATAAATCAGCCGTGGGAGGGTATGCAAAATAAGCGTTCCCCGTTGCGCCAACCTTGTCTAACTGAAGCACTTCGCCGCGCCCTTCAACCTCAACAGCTGCAAGCGTGACAGAACCATCAGGGTTATAGCTGTCTAAACTTAGCCCTTCGCTGAGCTCATCATCATATAAAATGAATTCTGGCCCAGCTCCAATATCAGTCGATGGCGTGGTTATTTCAGGTGCTGTATGGCCTTCGACCATTTCAGCGCTTTCGCTAATAGATGCACAGCCTTGTCCTGTTTCTGGCGAAACACTGCATTCATACACTCGTACATAATCCACTTCTAACGTCTGTGGGAATACGCTTTCATCCACCCCAGTATTATTGACATTCGCCGCCCACGTGCCGCCAACTGCTAGGTTTAAAATCATATGAAATGGCTGATTGTAAGGCGCATCTTCTGGAGCACTTTGAAGGTTCCCATCTGCATCCGTGTATTGGCTATACCAGCCTGCTGAAGTTTGAGTGGCAAAATGAACCTCATCAACATACCAACGGATCTCATCTTTTTCCCATTCCACTGCGTACACATGAAAATCGTCAGCAGGGTTTGACCCTTCTGGCAGTGAATATTCTGCGCCAGAATAAACATTTCCAGGCCATGCTTTGCCATAATGCAAAGTACCGTGAATACGAGACTCAGGCTCAGAACCTTCGGTAACCACTTTTAAATTCACCGCTTCCATGATGTCGATTTCACCCGACCCCGCCCAAGGGCCATACACCCAATCCGTCGGTAACATCCAGATTGCAGGCCACGTTCCTTGGCCTTGAGGCATTTTGGCGCGGATCTCAAAACGGCCGTATTTCCAATCCCCTTTATGGGTGGAATCTAATCTTGCCGAGGTATAAGGTTGCTGCTTAGATGTATCGGTTGCATCGTAATTAGGATCGCCTAAAGCCACGGCTGGACCGCTAAAATCTTCTCGCTCAGCCGTTATCACTAACATGCCATCAGCTACTTTGCTGTTTTCATCACGCTGGGTATAACACTGATGTTCTTCATTGCCCCCGCCATAACAGTTATGGGCAAGATTCCATTTTTCTAGATCAATCGCAGTTCCGTCAAACTCATCACTCCAAACTAGTGTCCACAGGCTTTCTTGTGGCTGTTCGACGGTGTTATTAACCGGTGTAATATCATTTTCTGTTGAGCTATCTGAACCACAACCAACTAGCAATGCTGCGGCGATACTCATACTGGTGAAGGTTAAAGTTGATGTTAATTTTTTCATTTTCCCCCCAAGGAAATAGTAAAATAACTTGAAAAAAATCCAACAAAATCCCTTACAAAGTTAATTGCAAGTTCACAACAGTGCAGGAGTTATTGCCAGTTGATTGTCTTAACAATCAACTGGCAAAGATTAATTAAGGCGCTGGACAGGTAATCGTGGCGTCATTAGCCGCATTAGGCACAATCAGTAAATCACTGAAATTAATTTCGGCTTTACCTTCTGTCGCAATATAGAAAGGTGTATTGATATTGCCAAACTCAACTTGCTGATTTGCAAAACACTTCAAATCAACACTAATAGTTTGCCAAGTTCCAACTGACTCATTTAAGGCTCCTGCAATATCAACATCTGCGCGGCAATCTCTATCGCACGCCACACCTAACATGACCGGTTTTTCAACCTTGTTGGTGGTTTTAATTAATACAGATAAAGCGGCATTACTGTTTGAATAAGCACGTAAGTCACGTGGGAAGTTACTGATTAACCCAACAAAGCCCATGCCTGTTCCGTTAAAGTTCACTAACCTTGCGTCTTCTTGCACTGCTTTATCAAAGGTTCTTAAGGTCAATGCATCATTTTTTTGAATACTGCTACTTACTGTCTCCATTGAGGTTTCTGTACCAATAATCAGTTTCCAAGGTGCTTTTACAGCTCGCTCAAATAAGGCTAACGTTTCAAGCTTAGCGTCAGATGCGAAGTTATCTTCTGAAAGCGTATCTGACACCTGGCTTTTTTCACCGTATTTAAGACCATAACCATAGGCAAATAAGGGTTGGTAGTCTTCATCATTCACATTAACCGACGTTTGCTGCGGCGTTGTTGGCCATGAGAAAGATAGCTTACCGGCAAAGTCAGCATTGACTTTTCCATCTATCTCAGTGAAAAGTACTTGAGCTACGCCATCACCTTCTGTGCCAGGTAACCAAGCAGCGACAAAGGCGTCTGATGCGTTTAATTCAGGGTTAACCCACATAGGACGGCCACTGATAAATACTGAAACCACAGGAATACCCTGAGATTTTAATGATTGCAGTAAAGCTAAATCACGCTTATCTCCACGTTGGTATTCAAGGTTATCAATGTCGCCATTACCTTCTGCATACGGCTCTTCACCAAATACCACAATTGCCACATCAGGTTTGTTTGTTGCGTCAAATTGACCATCAACACTTAACCAAGCTTGACCACCCGCAGCATCCACAGTTTGCTCAATACCCGCAAAAATCGAAGTTGCACCTGGGAAATCTTCATTTAAGTTATCAGTACCCTGCCAAGTAATACTCCAACCACCAGATTGCTTACCGATATTATCGGCTGCATCACCCGCCACTAAAACTTTGGAATTTGGCGCTAATGGTAAAATGTTAGCGTTATTTTTAAGCAGTACTAGTGACTCACGCACCGCTTGTCTTGCGACATCTCGATGCGCTTTAGCACCAATTAATTCTGTTTTGCCTGAAATAGCGCGATTAGCAGGACTTGGTTTTTCAAATAATCCAGCTCTGAATTTAACTCTAAGAATACGACGTACTGCATCATCAACACGTGCTTGACTAATTTCGCCATCTTTAACTTGGGCAATAGTGTTTTCGTAAAGAGGTTTCCAAGCACTGGTTGGCACCATGAATACATCTAGGCCTGCATTGGCAGCTTGAGCACATGATTCATTAGTACAGCCGTCAACTTGGCCATGACCGTTCCAGTCACCTACCACAAAACCATCAAAACCCATTTTGTCTTTTAATACATCATTAAGTAGGTATTTTTCGCCGTGGATTTTTTTACCTTGCCAGCTATTAAATGACGCCATGACGGTTTGCGCGCCAGCAGTTAAACCGCCAACATAACCCTGAGCATGGATATCAAATAAGTCTTGCTCTGAATCTAGGTTTTGCCCCTGATCAATACCCTTTTCTGTTCCACCATCACCCAAGAAATGTTTTACCGTTGAAATGACATGTTGGTCAGATAAAAAGTCATCACCGACTTTTCCTTGCAAACCTTCAACAATCGAGTGCGAGTAAGCTTTAACAATGCGTGGATCTTCTGAGTAACCTTCATAGGTTCTTCCCCAGCGATCATCCCTTACAACCGCAACCGTTGGAGCAAACACCCAATCAATTCCTGTTACCATTACTTCTTTGGCTGTAATGGCAGCAATATCACGGATCAAGTCTGGATTATTCGCCGCACCCAAACCAATGTTATGGGGAAACAAGGTCGCACCAATGACATTGTTATGACCATGAACCGCATCGGTTCCCCACATTGTTGGAATAGCGATACCATCAACGCTGTCGTCCATAGATGCTTGGTACATATCTTCAGCTAACTTAATCCAGTCCGCAGGTGTTGCGTGTTTATCATCATTTGGATAAGCTCCGCCGCCATTCAAATAAGAACCAAATCCATACTTACGCATATCTTCAACGGTGATATCACGGATTTCAGGTTGGATCATCTGAGCAATTTTTTGCTCTAAGGTCATCTTTTCCATTAACGATGAAGTGCGCTGTTCAAGTTCAGCATCTTTCGCTAATGAAATCGCAAGCTTTGGCCAAATATCAATATTATTTACTGTCGCTACGTCATTGTTTTTGGCTGCAACTTCTACTTCAACCACAGGCTGTTTATCCGCTTTAACCGATGCCATTGGCATATCCTTGTTTTCACCTGAACAAGCCGATAGCCCCATCAATACGGTTAATACTTGCAGTGGCAATGCTAATTGCTTCCTTGCGATAACCTTATTTGCCTTTTTCATAAAATTTGCCTTATGTATTCTTGTCATAAATTCTATATTTGTTTTTAAATGTTTCATCATTAAGCGTTTCAGTCGAATATTACGCAGCTTCTGGGCGTTTAGCTTTACTGCCCACTAAACCGTAATAAGCAATAAAGGCGTAACACACTAGCGGTAAAACAAACGCCAATTGAATGCCAAGGGTATCAGCTAGCATGCCTTGCAATAATGGGACAATCGCACCACCAACAATCGCTAAACACAAGACACCAGAACCTTGACTGGTATGCTGCTTTAAATCTGTTAACGCTAAGCTAAAGATCGTTGGGAACATAATAGAATTGCATAGTCCAACCAATAGCAATGCCCACATTGCTGTTGTGCCTTCAGATAACATCGCTACTGCCACTAATAAAACTGCGCAGGTAGCGTTAAAAGCTAGCACTTTGCCAGCAGCTATTTTTTGCATAACCAAAGCACCAATAAAGCGACCAACCATTGCACCACCAAAATAATAAGCAATGTACTTAGCAGCTTGCGATTCAGTAAATCCACCAATGTCAGGCTGAGTCAAAAAGTTAATTAAAAAACTACCTATGCCAACTTCGGCGCCAACATAAACAAAGATACCTACAGCGCCTAATACCAAATGTGGATATTTCCACGCACTACCTGTGCCCTTTTGTTGTTTGGTTTTTTGCTCGCTAATACCAAGAACGGGTAACTTTAAAATGAAGAAAATAATCGCTAGCACACACAAGGCGCCAGCTAACATTAAATAAGGAACTTGCACTGTACTGGCTTGATGTACAGCTGCAATAGATGACTCTGCCGCACTAGAAGCTGCTTCATGGGGTTGATTACTTAAAATCAAGTAACTGCCAAAAAATGGCGCGACTGTGGTACCAAGCGCATTAAATGCTTGAGTCATGGTTAATCTTGAAGACGCGGTTTCTGCAGGGCCTAATGCACTCACATAAGGATTAGCGGCAACTTGTAATATGGTGATACCCGATGCTAATACAAAAAAAGCACTTAAGAACATCCAATAAGAGGCATAGCTCGCTGACGGGTAAAAGAGTAAGCAACCTGCGCAGGCAATAGCCAGTCCGGTAACAATCCCTTTTTGATATCCAATTTTACCGACTAAAGAGCCCGCAGGAATTGATACAATAAAATAGGCGCCAAAGAAACAAAACTGAACTAACATCGCTTGGGTATAGCTTAATTCAAACATATTTTTTAAATATGGAATTAAGATGTCATTTAAACAGGTTAAAAAACCCCACATGAAAAATAGTGAGGTTAATGCCATCAAAGCAAACCGAAAATTCCCAGTTTGATGAACACTCCCCATTTCTGCAGCATCTGCATTTAACGGTGCGTTAGCCATGACATTTCCTCTTTAATTATTATGTATTTATGGTTTAAGTCTATCTAAGCACCCTTGTCCTACATCTTTGGTAGTACATGGATAGGCCGTTTCGAGAATTATCTAAATCAATTATTGACGTTTGGTTAATTAATCACTAATCTCGATGTAAGCGCTTTCATTTTTAACATACCGATAACGAAAGTCAACGATTTTTATTAGTAAAAATTGTAACAGCACCTCAGTAACCGCCTGTGTTTAGGCCTTTGAAGCGCTGTAGGCAGAATTACATCAGAAACATATTAAGTGAATAATAAATATGAAAATATCATTACCATCAGATTCTAAAATGCACTCAAAAGAATTTACTTTTGGTGTTGCAACCGCCTCTTTTCAAATTGAAGGAGCGGCTGATTCTCGCTTACCTTGTATCTGGGATACCTTCTGCGCAACACCAGACAAAATCCGTGACGGTTCTGACGGCAAACAAGCTTGCGAGCATGTGGCATTATGGAAAGATGATGTTGAGTTGATTGAATCATTAGGAGTTGATGCTTATCGATTATCTATTTCTTGGGGGCGTGTGATTAATCAAGATGGTAGCCTCAATCAAGAAGGTGTGAGCTTTTATACTAACTTGATGGATAGTCTTATCGCCCGAGGGATAAAGGTATATGCCACGCTTTATCATTGGGATCTACCACAACATATTGAAGATCAGGGTGGTTGGTTAAATAGAAAGACTGCCTACCTCTTCCAAGACTACGCCGATAAAATCACTCAAGCACTTGGTGATCGCGTACATTCTTACGCCACATTAAATGAACCTTTTTGTAGCTCTTATTTAGGCTATGAGATTGGTATTCATGCACCAGGCCTTGCAACAAAAGCCTATGGTCGTAAATCTGCGCACCACTTATTGCTTGCTCACGGTCTTGCCATGCAAGTGATTCAAAAGAACTGCCCAAACGCATTAAACGGTATCGTGCTTAACTTCACTCCTTGTTACCCTTATTCTGACAAGCCAGCTGATATCAAAGCCAGCCAAATTGCTGATGACTACTTTAATCAGTGGTATATCAAACCAATAATGGATGGTAAATATCCTGAAATAATTAATGATTTTGATGACGGTGACAAACCAGATATTGAACCTGGGGACATGGACATTATTAGTCAACCAATCGACTTTTTAGGAATTAACTTTTATACCCGAGCCGTGTATCAAGCTTGCAGTGAAAACCAGTTTGAACAAATTGATATGAAAGATGCCCCTAAAACTGATATCGGTTGGGAAATTTACCCTGCTGCCTTCACCGACTTATTAACTAGCTTACATAACACCTATACATTACCGCCAATTTACATTACTGAAAATGGCGCAGCTATGGATGATAAAATTGTTGATGACGCGGTAAATGATTTAGACAGACTTGAATATTACCAAGCGCATTTAAATGCGGTTAATGATGCTATTGAGCAAGGCGTTAAAATCGATGGTTATTTTGCATGGAGCTTAATGGATAATTTTGAATGGGCAGAGGGCTATTTAAAACGCTTTGGGATAGTGTATGTTGATTACCAAACACAAAAACGAACAATAAAACACAGTGGTCTTGCCTACCGTGATTTTATTAGCCAAAGAGCTGAATAATAGCAAAATAAAAATAATGCCCAACACCCTACATTAGAAAAATAATAACCCGAAAGAGGTTTGCATGATTAGCGTTAAAGAGAAGATAGCCTATGGATTAGGTGATACAGCCAGTAATATCGTTTTCCAAACGGTGATGTTATTTCTTACGTTTTTTTATACTGACATATTTGGTATTTCACCTGCATTTGTCGGCACAATGTTTTTGGCTGTTCGATTTATTGATGCTATAACCGACCCTCTGATGGGTGCACTCACTGATAGAACAGAAACCAAATGGGGTAAATTCCGTCCTTACCTTATGTGGTTTGCCCTGCCTTTTGGCTTGATTAGTGTTTTAGCATTTACGACACCTGACTTAGCTGAAGAAGGCAAAATGATTTACGCCTTTGTCACCTATACGGCGTTAATGATGGTTTATACCGCGATCAACATTCCTTATTGTGCATTAGGTGGTGTATTAACAGCCGATCCCAAAGAACGAGTTTCAGTACAGTCTTACCGCTTTGTGTTTGCCATGATTGGCGGTTTAATGGTGTCAGGATTAACATTACCTTTAGTTGAATATTTCGGCCAAGGCGATCAAGCTAAAGGTTATCAACTGACCATTGCAGCAATGAGCGCATTGGGCGTGGTGATGTTTATTCTGTGTTTTCTTGGCACAAAAGAGCGCTTACACCCGCCGAAAGATCAAAACTTAAGCTTTAAAAGAGATTTCAAGTTACTGTGGCAAAACGATCAGTGGCGTATTCTATCTATAGCCGCTATATGGTTGTTATCAGGCATGGTGCTTAAAACCAGCTTAGCAATCTATTACGTAAAGTATTATTTGCATATGCCAGACTCAATCACTTTATTCATTACTCTTGGTATGATTGGTAATATAGTTGGCTGTATTTTAGCTGAGCCTTTAGCTAAACGAGTCTGTAAGGTCAAAGCTTATATCACCATTCAATTCATTGCTGCTGCTCTGTGTATTGCGGCCTATTTTGTCTCAGGCGACCAAGTTGAACTCGCATTTGCACTATTTATAGTGTGGGGCTTTACGTTTAATATGGGCACCCCACTACTATGGGCGAAAATGGCAGATGTAGTTGACTACGGTCAGTTTAAGACTGGCGTAAGAATTACCGGAATGATTTATTCTTCAGTTATTTTCTTTATCAAGTTAGGTGTTGCGATTGGTGGTGCAGCCGCTGGTTGGTTGCTGGCATTATATGGTTACCAAGCTGATGTTGAACAAACCCAAGCAACTCAACAAGGGATTTTGATTTCATTTACTATCTACCCTGCAGTGGGATCAATTATCGTGGCTATCGTCATGAAGTGGTACAAGTTAGACAATGAGCAAGTTGAGAAAGTGCACGCTGCAATTACACAATAAATATGTTCAATAGTCACTAATGAACAAATATTCATAAATTGTAGAAACTTATTAATTACAGAGCTTGATACAATTGATATGCACAACAGATAATACTGTTTATTTGGCGAACTGATTTATTAATGTTCGTCAAATAAAACCGTTTTTTAATGAATGTGCTAAATAGTTCATGCTAGTCTAACCGACGTTTTGACTCTCATCATTAGCTAGACAGTATTAAATAGGGATATATGGCGACAATATATGACGTATCAGTTTTAGCAGGCGTTTCACTCGCGACAGTGTCCCGAGTGATGAATAACAACACTAAAGTCAGCGAAAAAACGAAACAGAAAGTATTAAGTGCAATGGATCAATTGGGATATCGTCCAAATACCATTGCGCAGTCCCTTGCGTCTAACCGTTCAAATAGTGTCGGTGTGTTAGTGTCTCAATTAGACGGTCCCTATTACGGCCCAATGATGACTGAGATTGAAACTGCACTTCGAGCGGGCAATAAACACGTTATCATTGCAGCTGGACACAGTGATGAGTCCCAAGAAAAAGACGGGGTTGAGTTTTTAATGAGTCGAGGCTGTGATGCGTTAATTCTTGACGTAGAAGCTGTTGATGATGAATATCTGATTAAGTTGCACCAGGGTGATACTCCCATCGTGCTGATTAACCGCTACATCGAAGAAATCAGTGATGCTTGTGTTTATTTAGATAATGATCTTGGTGGTTACCTAGCCACCAAACACATTCTCAGTCATGGACATAAAGACATTGCGTATATCTCAGGCCCCAAATTTAAACTCGACGCTCAAGACCGATTACATGGTCATCAACGGGCATTAACTGAATTTGGTGTCGAATTTGATGAGCAACTGTGCTTTGAGGGAGACTTTAAAGAGCACAGCGGCTGTTTAGCAATGGAGCACTTACTTAGCGTCAAAAAGACTTTTACCGCAGTAGTGTGTGCTAACGATCAAATGGCCTCTGGTGCCATTGCAGTATGCCTTGAAAAAGGCATGAAAATCCCACAAGAGTTGTCATTTGTGGGATACGATAACATCCCTTTCCCACAATATATCTCCCCTAAACTCACGACAGTGAATAACCCGATCCATGAAATGGGCAAAATGGCTGCATTTTGGGTATTAAAGCATGTTTATAATGACCCTAAAGCTGAAGTTGAAAATACCTTTACACCACAGTTAATAGTTAGAGATTCGGCAACTAAGCCTTCTGACAATCACAACAAACAATTATAAGCGCAACAAACAATTATAAGTGCAAAGCACCAATCCCTAGATGATTGCCTGTCAGACCCAATTTAGCCGCGACTTATGCGGCTTTTTAATTAGCAGCATTCAAGCTTGCTACATCAAAAATCAATTCTCATACCTCACTTCTCATTGCTCATTGCTCATTGCTCATTTCTCAAGTTATTGCACAACTAGTCTTATTTCAATATGGGGATCTGCCACCAGTTTCAGGCCTGCTTTTCTGCTTTCTGCTTTTCTGCTTTCTGCTTACTGCTTACTGCTT